>JALVEX010000339.1 GCA_027030435.1 Paracoccaceae bacterium | reverse complement strand
CGCTGTTCGAAGGCGGTGACAAGGCCCGTGCGATTGGCGAAATCATCCATGAGATCACCGCCCTTCTGCCCTCGGCCCGGCAAAAGGAGGCCCGCGCATGAATCTTCCCGCCAGCAAGATCGAGGTTGTGGCGCCAAATCTCAAGCGCCGTCTTTCGGGCGTCACCGCCACCATCGCCCGCTTGGTGCCGATCATGGCGCGCGAAATGGGCGTGGTGGCCACGGGGCCGGGGCTGCCCGCGGATGTGCCCCATATCCCGCTGATGCGCGCCGCCACCCTGCCGCGCAGCCGCTGGCGGGTATGGCACGCACGGCGCAACACGGAGATGCTGCTGGGGCTGTTCCTGCGCCATGCCCTGCGCCGGCGCTACCGGCTCCTCTTCACCTCCGCCTCGCAGCGCCACCACAGCCGCTATACGAAATGGCTGATCTCGAAAATGGATCACGTGATCGCCACCTCGGCGCGCACGGCAAGCTACCTGGAGCGCCCCGCGACGGTGATCCTGCACGGGATCGACACGGAGAAATTCGCGCCCGCCCCCGATCGCGCCGCCCTGCGCGCCCGCCTCGGCCTGCCCGATGGCCGGCTGATCGGCTGTTACGGGCGCATCCGTCGCCAGAAGGGCACGGATGTGTTCGTGAATGCCTTGATCGAGCTTGCCCGACGCGATCCACAGGTGATCGGCATCCTCATGGGCCGGGCGACGGAGAAGCATCAGGGCTTCGAGCGGGATCTGCGCGCGCGTGTGGCCGAAGCGGGCCTTGGCGGGCGCATCCTGTTTCGCCCCGAGGTGACGGTGGACGAAATGCCCGCCTGGTATCAGGCGCTTGATCTTTTTGTGGCGCCGCAACGGTGGGAGGGCTTCGGCCTCACGCCGCTTGAGGCCATGGCCTGCGCCGTGCCGGTGGTGGCCACACGGGTGGGCGCGTTCGAGGAACTGGTGAAGGATGGCGAAACCGGCCGCCTCATCACCCCCGGGAAGGTGGATGAAATGGTGGAGGCGATGGCTGGGATTGCCTCTGATCCAGCGCAATTGCGCCTAATGGGAAAGGCCGCGCGCTCCGACATGCTGGCCCGTTTTCGCCTTGAGCGCGAGGCGGGAGAGATCATGGATGTTTACAGGGTTCTGCTTGAGGGGGCGAACGCCCCACATGCCTGATTGCGGCCATGACAGAAGCGCCGCTGTGCACGTGGGATCAATGGCTCCTGACTCTAAATCAGCCCTTCGAGGTATTTTCCGTAATCATTCTTGCCGAAAAGGCGGGCGCGGGCGCGCAGGTCTTCGTCGCTGATCCAGCCCTGGGCGTGGGCGATTTCATCGGGGCAGCCCACCTGCAGGCCCTGGCGCTGTTGCAGCGTGCGCACGAAATTTCCGGCATCGAGCAGGCTGGCGTGGGTGCCGGTATCGAGCCAGGCGTAGCCCCGTCCCATGCGCTCGACCGTGAGCGCGCCTTCCTCGAGGTAGATTTCCAGAAGCGAGGTGATTTCGAGCTCGCCGCGGGGCGAGGGCCGGACCCGGCGCGCCTTTCGGGGCGCGCGGCCGTCAAGGAAATAGAGCCCCGTGACGGCGTAGTTCGAAGGCGGGACCTCCGGCTTTTCGATGATCGCGCGGGCCTGGCCCCGATCGTCGAAATCCACCACCCCGTAGCGTTCGGGATCGGTGACGTGATAGCCGAACACCGTGCCGCCTGTCTGCCGCGCATCTGCACTTGCCAGCATTTCGGGCAGGCCGTGGCCGAAGAAGATGTTGTCGCCAAGCACCATGGCCGAGGGCGCGCCGGCGAGGAAATCCTCGGCCAGCAGATAGGCCTGGGCCAGCCCATCGGGCGAGGGCTGAGTGATATATGTGAGCGAGAGCCCCCACTGGCTGCCGTCACCCATGAGGCGGCGGAACTGGAGCTGATCGTCGGAGGTGGTGATGACGGCGATCTCGCGGATGCCGGCGAGCATCAGCACCGTGAGCGGGTAATAGACCATCGGCTTGTCGTAGATCGGCAGGAGCTGTTTTGAAACCCCCATGGTGATCGGGTAAAGCCGCGTACCCGATCCGCCTGCCAGTATGATGCCCTTGCGCTTCGTCATGTTACCACTCCCGACTGTTTCAATACACGTCTAACCCCCGCGCGCCAATCGGGAGGATCGATCCCGTAGTCGCGCGCGAGCGTGGCCCCGTCAAGGCGCGAATTCAGCGGGCGCGCGGCGGGCGTCGGGTAGGCCGAAGTGGGGATGTCGATCACTTCGACCGGAAAGCGGGCTTCGGCGAAGATCACCCGCGCGAAATCGGCCCAGCTGACGGGTGGCGCGCCGGCGTAGTGATAGGTGCCGACAGAGCTTGTTCCGGCGGCAAATGCTTCTGCGATCTTCAGAAGCGTGGCGGCGATATCGGCCGCGGGCGTGGGGCCGCCGATCTGATCGGCAACGATCGAGAGGCGCTCGCGCTCGGCCCCGAGGCGCAGCATGGTGCGCAGGAAGTTGTTGCCATGGGCCGAAAACACCCAGCTCGTGCGCAGGATTACATGCGCGCCGCCGGCCGCGCGCACGCCCTCCTCGCCGGCGAGCTTACTGCGCCCGTAGGCATTTGGCGGATCCACCGGATCATCGGGGCGCCAGGGGCGGGTGCCGGTGCCGGGAAAGACGTAATCGGTAGAGATATGCAGAAAGGGAATGCCCCGCCGGGCGGCGGCGCGCGCCATGGCGGTGGGGGCCTCGGCGTTGATCACGGTGGCGAGTGACTCTTCCTCTTCGGCGCGGTCAACGGCGGTGTAGGCGGCGGCGTTGATGATGATGTCGGCATCCGCCTGTTCGATGATCGCGGCGCAGGCCCCCGGATCGGCCAGATTGGCTTCATCACGGCCCAATGCCCGCAACTCGGCCCTGCCCGCCCCCTGGCGGCGAAGCTCGGTGGCCACCTGGCCTGTCTTGCCGAATACAAGTATCTTCATTGCAGGCATTCCTTGCGCCGCCCCTATCGGTTATCACTGTTTTGCCGCTTTGCGTGGCACAGCACAATGTGCGGGAGGGCGAAAGAGCCTGGAAGGGTGAAGATGGTGTATCTGGGTGACAAGGCCAAGGGGCGTGACAACAACCTCAATCTGATCCGCATGATCGCCGCAACGGCGGTGCTGATCTCGCACGCTTATCCGATTGCGCTCGGCCCCGGAGCCGTGCAGCCTTTGCAGGCGGTGCTCGGCCACACGCTCGGCACGCTGGCCGTCTTTGCATTCTTCACCATCTCGGGTTTCCTGATTACCGCCAGTTTCGAGCGCTCCTCCTCGCACACCAGCTTCCTCGCGGCACGGTTCCTACGGCTCTACCCCGCTCTCATCGTGAGCCTGCTGGTGGTAGGGCTTGGGATCGCGCCGCTGGTTTCCTCGCTCGGGGCGGAAGGGTTCCTTGCTTCCTCGCACCCGTGGGAGTTCATCGCCCGCAACCTGACGCTGGCCTCGCCCATGTACGAACTGCCCACTGTGTTCGAAACCAATCCCTACCCGGCGATCGAGGGCTCCATCTGGACGCTGTTTTACGAAGTCCTGTGCTACATGAGTGTGTTTCTGGCCGGGGTGGCGGGGCTCTGGCGCAGGCGCCGGCTGGCGGCGGCGGTGCTGGGGCTCTATTTCGTGCTCTGGTTCAGTGCCGAGGCCACGGGGGCGGCGCTGCACCCCAAACTGGACGCGCTACTCACACTTTCGCTGCCCTTTGCCATCGGCATCGCCTTCTATCTGTGGCGCGATCGCCTGCCGCTCAGCCTCGCGCTCCTGGCCGCGCTCGCGGGGCTTGCGTGGCTCTGGCGCGAAACGTCGGCCTATACGCCGCTTCTGGCGCTGGCGCTTGGCTACGGGGTGTTCTGGCTGGGCTATGTGCCGGGGGGCTGGCTGCGCGCCTACAATCGCCTCGGCGATTATTCATACGGCATGTATATCTATGCCTTCCCGATCCAGGGGCTGATGGTGTGGCTTTGGGGAGCGCAAAGCCCGATCCAGAATATGTTCTTGGCCTTTCCCGCCACGCTGGCGATCTCGGTGCTTTCCTGGCATCTGATCGAGGCGCCTGCGCTCAGGGCCAAAGCGCGGGTGGTTGGCTGGCTGAAGCCGGCGTGATACGGCGCTAACCCCGCCCAAGACGCTCCCCGACGCCCTCGCGGGTCTGCAGCGCACGCCACCAGGGTTCGTTCTCAAGATACCAGTCCACCGTGCGGCGCAGGCCCTCTTCCAGCGTTACCGAAGGGCGCCAGCCCAGTTCCTCGCGGATGCGGCTGGGATCGATCGCATAGCGCAGATCATGGCCGGGGCGATCGGCAACGAAGGTGATGAGATCGCCATGCGGCGCGCCCTCGGGGCGCCTTTCATCGAGAATGGCACAAAGCATCCGCACCAGTTCGAGATTGGTTGCCTCGTTCTCGCCGCCGATGTTGTAGCTGCGCCCCACCCGGCCCCTTTCCAGCACCAGCAGAAGCGCCTCGGCGTGATCTTCCACATAAAGCCAGTCTCGCACGTTTTCGCCGGTGCCGTAGATCGGGATCGGCTCGCGCGCGAGCGCCTTCAGGATCACCACCGGAATGAGCTTTTCGGGGAAATGGTAGGGGCCGTAATTGTTGGAGCAGTTGGTGATCACCACTGGCAGGCCGTAGGTTTCGTGCCAGGCCCGCACCAGGTGATCGGAGGCCGCTTTCGAGGCGGAATAGGGGCTGTTGGGCGCATAAGGGGTTTCTTCGGTGAACTTTCCCTCGGGGCCGAGCGAGCCATAGACCTCATCGGTCGAGATGTGGTGAAAGCGAAAGCCCTCGGGCCGCCCCTTCGCTTCCCAGTGGGCGCGCGCGGCTTCAAGCAGGTTGTAGGTGCCGTTCACATTGGTTTCGATGAAGGCGCCGGGGCCGTCGATCGAGCGATCCACATGGCTTTCGGCCGCCAGATGCATCACCGCATCGGGCGCATGGGCGGCGAAGATGCGCTCGAGCGCGGCGGGGTCGCGGATGTCGGCGTGCTCGAAGGCGTAATTCGGGCTTTGCGCCGCTTCGGCCACGTTATCAAGGCAGGCGGCATAGGTGAGGGCATCGAGATTCACCACCTGGTGCCCCTCGCCAATGGCGCGGCGCACTACGGCCGAGCCGATGAAGCCCGCGCCGCCGGTGACCAGGATCTTCATGGCGTTTCTCCGTACACAAATGGGCTTTCGAAATCCCGCAGGGCAGGCGCGGCGGCGTCTTTTTGCGACAGGATCGCGGTGTCGGGATCAATTCCCCAGTCGATCCCGATATCGGGATCATCGAAGCGCACGGCGCCGTCGCATTCGGGCGCATAGTAATCGGTGCATTTGTAGAGGATCTCGGTATCTGGCGCGCGGGTGACGAACCCATGCAGGAAGCCTTCGGGGATCAGTAGCTGGCGGCCGTTTTCGGCCGAAAGCTCCACCCCCACCCACTGGCCGTAGGTGGGGCTGCCTTTGCGGATATCCACCGCCACATCGAAAAGCACGCCCCGCCCGCAGCGCACCAGCTTGGCCTGGGCATGGGGCGGGGCCTGGAAATGCAGGCCGCGCACGGTGCCCGCTTCGCGCGAAAGGGAGTGGTTGTCCTGCACGAAATCAAGGGTAATTCCGTGTTCTGCCAAGGTGCGACGATTCCAGGATTCGCTGAAAAAGCCGCGGTGATCGCCAAAGCGCGCGGGGGTGATGATCAGAACGCCTTCGATCGCGGTTTCTTCGATCTGCATCGGGCCGGCTCCTTCCGAACGCCGTAATCGTGACAATTCTACTTGTTGCGGGCGCTTCAGCGCATCTTCCCGTGTATTTGCCCGATGCCCCGTTGCGGGGCAACTGAAAAGCTCGCTCCTGTCGCCCATTGGTGCGATAGATAATTGAGCATGTGCGGATACCCTTGGAAAATGGCCTTGTGCCCAAGATGGCATTGCGCCGCCACTGGCGCAAAGAGGGAGGAGAATGTCGCCGATGGTCTTATTGGCCTTGCGCTGGTAGGATAGTATCGCCTTGTTCGGGAGGCAGATGATGCAAGAAAAGATCCGTTTCACGCTTGATGGCCGCGAAGTCGAGGCCGAGCCGGGGCAGACGATCTGGGAGGTCGCGCAGGGGCGGTGGCTGAAGATCCCGCATCTGTGCCACAAGCCCGCGCCGGGCTATCGGCCGGACGGCAATTGCCGCGCCTGCATGGTGGAGATCGAGGGCGAGCGCACGCTGGCGGCGAGCTGCATCCGCGAGCCGGTGGAAGGGATGATCGTGCGCACCAAGAGCGCGCGGGCAAAAGCGGCGCGCCGGATGGTCGTCGAGCTTCTTATGGCCGATCAGCCGCAGGAGCCCCATGATGCCTCGGCGCATCTTCTTGAAACCGCGAAAGAAATGGGGGTGGAGGAAAGCCGCTTCCCGCCGCTCGAGCGCGCGCGCATCCCGCTTCTCGATGTCAGCCATGTGGCGATGCGGGTCAATCTCGATGCCTGCATCCAGTGCGGGCTTTGCGTGCGCGCCTGCCGGGAGGTGCAGGTGAATGACGTGATCGGCATGCAGGGGCGCGGCCATGACAGCTGGCCCGCCTTCGATTTCTCCGATCCGATGGGCGAAAGCACCTGCGTGGCCTGCGGCGAATGCGTGCAGGCCTGCCCCACCGGCGCCCTGATGGAAGCCAGCGTGCTCGATGAAAGCCAGCAAGGCGACAGCGCCGATTTCGACAGCGAAACCCGCACCATCTGCCCCTTCTGCGGCGTCGGCTGTCAGATCTCGGTGAAGGTGAAGGGCGGGGAGATCAGATATGTGGATGGCGCGGACGGCCCGGCCAACCAGAACCGCCTCTGCGTCAAGGGGCGCTTCGGCCATGATTACATCCACCACCCCCACCGCCTCAAGAAGCCGCTGATCCGGCGCGAGGATGCGCCCGAAAAGGGGCTGAACGTGGATCCGGCCGATCCTCTCACCCATTTTCGCGAGGTGAGCTGGGAAGAGGCGCTCGAGGTAGCGGCGCGGGGGCTTGCGGAACTTGCAGAAAAGCACGGCGGCAAGGCGATCGCAGGCTTTGGCAGCGCCAAATGCACCAATGAGGAGGCCTATCTCTTCCAGCGCCTGATCCGTGAGCGTTTCGGCCACAACAACGTGGATCACTGCACGCGGCTCTGCCATGCTTCCTCCGTGGCGGCGCTGATCGAAAATATCGGCTCGGGGGCCGTCACCGCCACCTTCAACGAGATCGAAAACGCCGATGTGGCGATCGTGATTGGCTGCAACCCAAACGAAAATCATCCCGTGGCGGCCAGCTATTTCAAGCAGTTCGCCAAGCGCGGCGGCAGGCTGATCGTGATGGATCCGCGCGGCCACAGCCTTGCGCGCCATGCAACCCACATGCTGCAGTTCCGCCCCGGCACGGATGTGGCGCTGTTGAATTCGATCATGCATGTGATCGTGGAGGAAGGGCTTTGCGACAGCCAGTATATCGCCGCCTTCACCGAGAACTGGGAGGCCGAGAAGGCCCATCTTGCCCGTTTCCCACCGGAGAAGATGGCGGAGCTTTGCGGCATTGATGCGCGGACAATCCGCACCGTGGCGCGCGAATTCGCGGGTGCGCGCGCGGCGATGATCTTCTGGGGGATGGGCGTGAGCCAGCATGTGCACGGCACCGACAATGCCCGCGCCCTCATCTCGCTGGCGCTGATGTGCGGGCAGGTGGGCCGCCCCGGCACCGGCCTGCACCCGCTGCGCGGCCAGAACAACGTGCAGGGCGCATCCGATGCCGGGCTGATCCCGATGTTCCTGCCCGATTACAGGAGCGTTGCCGATGAAGAGGTGCGCCGGCAGTTCGCCGAGGCCTGGGGCGGGGTGGAGATCGCTCCCGAGCCGGGGCTTACGGTTGTCGAGATCATGAACGCGATCCATGCGGGCGATATCCGCGGCATGTATATCCTGGGCGAAAACCCGGCGATGTCGGACCCGGATCTCAACCACGCGCGCAGGGCGCTGGCGAAGCTCGAGCATCTGGTGGTGCAGGACATTTTCCTCACCGAAACGGCCATGTATGCCGATGTGATCCTTCCCGCCGCCGCCTTCGTGGAAAAGGACGGCACGGTGACGAACACCAACCGTCAGGTGCAGATCGCCCGTGCCGCCCTGGCGCCGCCGGGAGAGGCGCGCGCCGATTGGCGGATCGTGGTGGATATGGCGCGCGCGCTCGGGCTCGACTGGCGCTTCGATCACCCGCGCGAGATCTTCGCCGATATGAAGCGGGTGATGAAATCGCTCGACAACATCACCTGGGAGCGCCTCGAGCGGGCGGGATCGGTGATCTATCCGAGCCTTTCGCCCGAGGATCCCGGCCAGCCGGTCGTTTTCGGCGATGGCTTC
>JALVEX010000338.1 GCA_027030435.1 Paracoccaceae bacterium | reverse complement strand
CTTGCGGAAGATCTTCTCGGCCGGGCAGAACCCGGTGAAGGCGGACTGGAAGAGATTGGCGCCCACGAAAGCGGTGAGCCAGAGCCAGTTCTGCGAGACGTAAACGGCCAGCAGCAGCGAAAGCAGGATCATGAAACCGGCAAAAGCCAGCACGGCGCGATCGGATGTCATCTTCATATTCCTTTCGGTTTGATACGGTGGTTTGATCTTGAGACGATGGTTTAATCGGGGTTGGCCCCATTGCAGGGAACGGACGTCAGAACATATTCATCATATAGAATATGTATCCGACGGTTTCAAGCCCTCCGTGCTCTCCCTGAGAGCTGCCTCCTCAGCCCTCGCCCGCCGCCTTCACCACCTTGAGGAGCGGCATCAGGCGGGCCATGTCGGGGCCGTGATCGAGGCCGGTGAGGGCCTTGCGCAGCGGCATGAAAAGCGCGCGCCCCTTGCGCCCGGTTGCCTCCCTTACGGCGCTTGTCCAGGCGCTCCAGGTCTGTTCGTCCCAGGGGCGGGGCGGCAGGAGCTTCATGGCCTCGGCGATGAAATCGGCATCTTCTGCATCAATCACCGGCTCGGCGCCTTCGCAAATGAGATCCCACCATCCGGCGAGATCCTTGCGTGTTTCGATATTCTCGCGCACGGCCTCCCAGAAGGCGGGCGCGATCTCGTCGGGCACGCCCAGCGCGGCGATATCCTCCTTCACCGCGTCGAAGGGGAGGCTCGCGAGGTGGCGCTTGGTGAGGGGCTTCAGATCCTCGACATCGAATTTCGTCGGCGCCGCGCCGAAGCGGGAGAGATCGAAGCCCTCGGCAAGCTCCCCGAGGCTGCTGCGCAGTTCCACGGGATCGGACGAGCCGAGCCGCGCAAGCAGGGAAAGAAGCGCCATGGGCTCGATCCCTTGCGCACGCAGATCCCTGAGCGCGAGCGTGCCGAGGCGCTTGGAAAGTGCCTCGCCCTCGGGGCCGGTGAGCAGGGAATGGTGGGCAAACCGGGGCACCTCGCCGCCGAGTGCGCGGATGATCTGGATCTGCGTCGCGGTATTGGTGACGTGATCCGAGCCGCGCACCACGTCGGTGATGCCGTGATCGATATCGTCGCAGACGGAAGCAAGCGTGTAGAGAAACTGGCCGTCGCCGCGGATCAGCACCGGATCGGAAACGCTCGCGGCATCGATGGAGACGGGGCCAAGGATGCCGTCTTCCCATTCGATGCGCTCGTGATCGAGCTTGAAGCGCCAGTGGCTCGGCCGCTCCTTTCTGAGCGCCGCCTTTTCCTCTTCAGTGAGCTTCAGCGCCGCGCGGTCGTAAACCGGGGGCTTGCCCATGTTGAGCTGTTTCTTGCGCTTCAGGTCAAGCTCGGTGGGGGTTTCGAAACATTCGTAGAGCCGCCCCGCGGCGCGCAGCTGCTCGGCCGCCGCCTCGTAGCGCGCAAGCCGCTCGGACTGGCGCGCCTCGCGATCCCATTCAAGGCCGAGCCAGGCGAGATCCTCGCGGATCGCATCGGCATATTCGGGCTTCGAGCGCTCGGGATCCGTATCATCGAGGCGCAGGATGAATGTGCCGCCGGCCTTGCGGGCGATCAGATAGTTCATCAGCGCGGTGCGCAGATTGCCCACATGGAGGTAGCCGGTGGGCGATGGGGCGAAACGGGTGGTTGTCATCGGGTTTTTCCGCTTGTTCGGGTTCATCAAGGCTCATACGCCCATTCGGGCGCGGGCGAAAGGGGCGGAAGGAAGCGACTTCAGGAGGGATCGCGCCAGCGGTTGACGATCGGGTAGCGGCGATCGAGCCCGAAGCTGCGCTTGGTAAGCCGCGTGCCCGGCGCGGCCTGGAAGCGCTTGTATTCGCTGATGTAGAGGAGGTGCTCCACCCGCTTCACGGTGGCCCGATCGAAGCCCTCTGCCACCAGATCGGCGACCGAGGCCTCGTCATCCACCAGCCCCTTCAGGATGGCATCGAGGATCTCGTAGGGCGGGAGGGTATCCTCATCCTTCTGGTCGGGGCGCAGTTCGGCCGAGGGGGGCTTCTCGATCACCCGGGGCGGGATCACCTCGCCCGCCGGCCCCTTCATCCATTCGCGGTGATTGGCGTTGCGCCAGCGGCAGGTTTCGAACACCCGCGTCTTGTAGAGATCCTTGATCGGGTTGTAGCCGCCGGCCATGTCGCCGTAGATCGTGGCATAGCCCACCGCAAGCTCGGACTTGTTGCCGGTGGTAAGGAGCATCTCACCGAACTTGTTGGAAAGCGCCATCAGGAGCACCATGCGCAGGCGTGACTGGATGTTTTCCTCCGTCACGTCGGCGGCGAGGCCCTGAAACAGCGGCGCAAGGGTTTCCATCACCGCCGCGCGGCCGGCGGTGATCGGCAGGGTATCGAGGCGGGTGGCGAGATTGGCGGCGATGGCGCGCGCGTCCTCAAGCGAGCTTTCGGAGGTGTATTCGGAGGGCATCATCACCGTGCGCACATTCTCCGCCCCCAGCGCATCAACGGCAATGGTGGCGACAAGCGCGCTGTCGATCCCGCCCGAGAGGCCGAGCACGACCTTCGAAAAACCGCTCTTGCGCAGGTAATCGCGAAGGGCGGTGACCATGCAGCGGTAATCCTGCTCCCATTCATCGGGCTGGGGCGCAAGCGTGCCCTGCACGGCGCGCCAGCCTTCCGCCGTTTCGATGAAATCGAGATGAGTGATCGCCTCGTCAAAGGCGGGCATCTGCAGCGCCAGCGCGCCGCCGGGATTGAGCGCGAAGCTGGCGCCATCGAACACCTGATCGTCCTGCCCGCCCACGAGATTGAGATAGATGAGCGGCAGGCCCGTCTCCACCACGCGGGCGACCATGTGGTTCATGCGGTCATCGAGCTTGTTGCGATAGTAGGGCGAGCCATTGGGCACCAGCAGGATCTCGGCGCCGGTTTCGGCGAGCGTTTCGGCCACCTCCGGGCTCCAGGCATCCTCGCAGATGGGCGAGCCGATGCGCAGCGGGCCGATGCTGTAGGGGCCCTGGGGCGGGCCGGGATCGAACAGGCGGACCTCGTCAAACACCGTTTCATTGGGAAGCTTCTGCTTCAGCACCCGCGCCTTCACGTGCCCGCCTTCGAGGATGAAATAGGCATTATAGAGCTTGCCGTCCTCGGCGAACGGCCCGCCGATCGCCATGGCCGGGCCATCGGCCGAGGCGCGCGCCAGCGCTTCCACCTCCGCCATGGCGGCGCGGTGGAAGGCGGGCTTCATCACCAGATCCTGCGTCTGGTAGCCGGTGATGAACATCTCCGGCAGCGCCACGAGATCGGCGCCCGCCGCGCGGCCCTCCTCCCAGGCTTTCATCGCCTTTTCGGCATTCTCTTTCAGCGCGCCCACGGTGGGATCGAGCTGCCCAAGCGTAATGCGGAATTTCCGGGCCATCCTGCCTCCTTGATGCACTTCGCGATTACTTAGCAGAGATCGGGCCGCGATCCAGCCGGGAAATGGCGAAAAGCGTTGTCTGGCGGCGAGGGCTGCTCTAGGCTTCGCGCCAAGGCCGCCGGCCCGCCCTGGCGTGCAGGTGGCGAACAGACAGGGAGTAACGCACCATGCCCAGTATCCGCGCCGGAATGTTCCGCCGCCATCTCGCCATCGCCCTGCTGGCCGCAACCTTCCTGCCCGGCCCCGCCATGGCGCAGGAGAGCGGGGCTCAGGAAAGCGGCGAGATCATCACCAAGCAATATGCCGATGGCGGCATCTACGAAGGCACGTTCAGGAACGGCCTCCAGCACGGCCACGGCACCTATCGCCTGCCCAATGGATTTGAATACGAGGGCGAATGGATCGATGGGGAAATCCGCGGCAAGGGCAAGGCACGCTATCCCAATGGTTCGGTCTATGAAGGCGAATTCGCGGCTGGCAAGCCGCATGGCTTCGGGCGGATCGTGTTTGCCGATGGCGGCTCTTACGAGGGCGACTGGAAAGAGGGCAAGATCACCGGCAATGGCAAGGCTGTTTACGCCAACGGAGTGCAGTATGAGGGCGGCTTCCTCAATGGCCTGCATCACGGCGTCGGCACGATGCGGAGCCCCAACGGCTATGTATACGAAGGCGAGTGGGTGAAGGGGGTGAAGGAAGGCCAGGGCACGCTCACCTACCCCGACGGCACCGTTTACAAGGGCAGCTTCAGGGCCGGCAAGCGCGATGGCACCGGCACCCTCACCCGCCCCGACGGCCTCAGATACGAAGGCCAGTGGAAAGCCGGGCAGATCGATGGCACGGGCCGGCTCGTCCAGCCCAACGGGGATGTGTATGAGGGCCAGTTCAGGGCCGGCAGGCGCCACGGGAAGGGGAAGGTCATCTACGCCAATGGCGATATCTACGAGGGCGATTTCCGCGATGACAAGCGCCACGGCCAGGGCACCTTCACCGGCAAGGACGGCTACCGCTATGTGGGCGGCTGGGAAAACGGACACATGCAGGGCGAGGGCGAGATCACCTATCCCGACGGCTCCGTCTATACCGGCGGGATCGCTGATGATCTGGCCGATGGCCAGGGCCGGATCCGCTATCCCGACGGCAGCAGCTACGAGGGCGAGTGGAAGGCCGGCGTGATCGAGGGCAAGGGCCGCGCCCAATACCCCAATGGCATTGTTTACGAGGGCGAATTCAGAAATGCCCAATACGAGGGCCAGGGCATCATGACAGCCCCCGGCGGCTATCGCTACGAGGGGCAATGGAAGGCCGGCAAACGCCATGGCAAGGGCAAGGCGACCTATGGTGACGGCTCCGTTTACGAGGGCGATTTTGCCAATGGCCTGCGCGAGGGGATGGGCACCATCACCATGCCCAACGGCTTCAGCTACACCGGCGAATGGAAAGGCGGCGAAATCCAGGGCAGGGGCAAGGCCACATATCCCAATGGAGATGTTTACGAGGGGATGTTCGTGAAGGGCAAACGCCACGGCGAGGGGGTGATGCGCTATCACACCGGGGAAAGACAGGAAGGCACCTGGAACAATGGCGCCTTCAGCGTAGAAGGCGGGCGATTCGCGCGCCCCCCGCAGGCCGGTGATGTAGCCGCCAGCCCCGGGAATGGCAAACCCGCACGGGAGCCGGCTTCAGAGTGAAGCTCCCGCCCTCTCAATTTCTGGACGATTCGTGCTTTTCGGATACCCGGAACGCGGGAAAAAGTTGTCAAATTATTACAAAATGGATCGGTTCGGGAAACATTCGGAGAATATAGTTTCCCACATTCCGGTGTTCATCTAGATTAAATGTGGTAGAAATATGGCAAGGGGAAGCCCTTGTTGTGAAGGGGTGGGTTCGATGTTGCCGTGATACTGCTGACGCGACGTCAACCCTCATGGGAAAGGAATTTGCAACGCGTTTTGCGGTGTGAGTTCTCAAAAAATTAACTCGAACGGGAAATAAACCGGATTGAGTGTGAAAAGTACGGAGTTGGCAAGATGAGTATTTTTGGAAAAATCGCCGGCGGTCTTGCTGCCGCGGTTGCTGTGGCCGGACTGGCACACGGGGCGTTGGCGGCATCCATTCGCTTCGACAGCCTGCAGGCCATGTGGGCGAACCCGACGGGCGGGAGCTACGTGAGCATGTCTTCCGGCTATGGGGATCCGGTGGATATCAGATGGGGCAGGCCGTGGCCGTGGGGCGGAAGCGGCGGTAAATCCGGCTATACTTTCGATGCTGTCGATACGCCCTTTACCCGCGTGCAGGATGCCGTATTCGCCCTTGGGGAATTTACCCATATCAACAAGGTGATATGGCTGGGCACCGGCATCAGTTCCGTCGAGCTGTTTCTGAAGGCGGATCTCACGGCCATCCCCGATTCGGGGCCCGAGGTTTCCCTTGGCACGAGCATCTTCCGCTTTCTCGTCAAGCACACGGAAACGCCGAACAACGGCAACTGCCCGGCCGGAAGCACGAGCAACTGCGATGATATCGTCAGCATCACCGCGCTCGATTCCAGCGATACCGTATCGATCGGCGGGGTGGATTACACGCTTTCCATCCTCGGCTTCGCCGAATCGGTTGCCGATGCCAACGCCGGGAATTTCAATTCGGATTTCCTTTCGCCCGAGAACGGCAGCAATACCCGCATCCTGGCCGGCAAGTTCACCGTGGTGGATAACAACCCGCCCGCCCCCGTTCCGCTGCCGGCAGGCCTGCCGATGCTGCTGATCGGGCTTGCGTCTCTCGGTTTCCTGCAACTGCGCAGGAACAGGAACGCCTGAGAAAACAGGGCTTCAAGAGTCATATCGGCCTTGCAGTCAAGCCCCGTCCGGGAAATCGGGCGGGGCTTTCTCATCCGGGCCAGGCGGGGAAGCCTGCTTCGCCACCTGCAACCGGAAACAGGCCCTCAGTGTTGCAGAAAAACCGGACAGCGCAACCTCTTTGCCCGAAAGCGCAGGCAGTTCAATTCACCTGAAGATAGCGATGTGTAATCCGGTTCAGCAATGAGGCCGAAACAGGCCTATTTGAGCTTGGTGACACCAAGCATGCGCATGACCGCGCGCTCATAGAAGGGCTCGCTCACGCCTTTTCTGACCTTGCGCATGAAATACCATTCGAACATCAGCTTCGCCCAATGCACCCATTTGCCCTTGGATGACCAGTTCACATTGCGCGGCGGGTTCTGGGGCATGGCCAGGAATGCCGCGCCGCCATCGCCGAAATCCGCCAGGCAAAGGGCATTCCAGGTGGGCTTGGCCGAGGGCTCCTTGCCTTCGAGCAGGAGCGGTATGTTATGCGCCGTTGCGGTGACCATGCTTTCGATCATGAAGCCCGTTTTCGGCACGCCTGTGGGCACCGGCGTTGCCACGGGGGGCGCAATCGCGATGCACACGCCAATCGCGAACACATTGGGATATTTCGGGTTTCGCTGATATTCGTCCACGATCACGAAGCCGCGCGGATTGACGAGCCCCTCGATATCGCGCAGCGCGGGGATGCCGCGAAAGGCCGGCAGCATCATGGCGAAGCGGAAATCCTTCTCGTGCTTCTTCTTCTCCTTGCCGTCCTCGTCCACCTCGGTAACAAAGGCCTTGCCATCGGCGAATTTATCGACCTTGGCATTGGTGATCCAATCGATATGACGATCTCGCAGGAGCGATTCCAGCATCCCCTTGGTATCACCCACCCCTCCAAGGCCGAGATGACCGATGAAGGGCTCCGAGGTGACGAAAGTCATCGGCACCTTGTGGCGGATCTTGCGCCGGCGCAGATCCGTATCCATGATCATCGCGAATTCATAGGCCGGCCCGAAGCAGGAAGCCCCCTGCGCGGCACCCACCACGATCGGCCCCGGATCCTTGCAGAATTCCTCCCAGGCCTCGGCCGATTTCTCGGCGTGCTCGATCGTGCAGACCGATTGCGTCAGCCCCTCGGGGCCGAACCCCTCGATCTCGTCAAAGGCAAGTTCGGGCCCGGTCGCGATTACGATGTAATCGTATTCGACAGAGCTGCCATCTATCAGTTCCACCCGGTTTTCCTCCGGGTGCAGCCGCTTTGCGCCGGTGCTGATGAAATCGATATCCCGCTTCTTCATCACCGGCGCGAGATCGATGATGATATCATCCTTCTTGCGCCAGCCCACACCCGCCCAGGGGTTGGACGGCGTGAACTGAAAATAGGGCTTGTCCGAAATCACGGTAATCTTGTGCCCGCGCCCCAGCGTCTCACGCAGTTCGAAAGCCTGGATGGAGCCACCAAGCCCCGCGCCCAGAACAACCACATGTGCCATCTTGCATCCTCCTTGTGAACCATTCGCCCGGATTGCGCCTGGGAAGTGTTGTAGCACATTTCCCCTGCCGGACGCGTAAAAATACACCCGCGGGGATTAGCCCGGTGTTACCTGACGGGTGATGTGGGAGGCCTGGACGCCAATTTCAAATGCCGCGAATTTATTTCGCCAGTGCACCGGCGTCGTCCCGCCCTTCGATGCCGAGCCGGTAAGAGGCATGGCAGCCGGTGCAATTGCCCATCAGGCTGCCAAGCTCGCCGACCACGGCCAGCGGATCATCGGTGCCGGCAATGAAATCCGCGAGATCATCGAAGGCCTGATGGGTGCCGAGGCCGAGGGTCTTGAAATCAAGCGGCAGCTTGCGGATGATTGCCCCCTCGCCTTTCGCCGCCGCCATCCCCGAAGCGCGCGCAAGGCGTTCCGCCTCGGCGAGATCGCCCTCCGCCGCGGCCTGGACGATCCCCTGCACCGTTTCCAGTAGCCCGCGCATCTCGCCCAGCACCTTGTTGCGCTCGTCGGCGGTGAGCAGCACCACCGTGCGCCCGTCATCCGCCCTCACCGTCTGGCCGGCGATTATGAATTTCCAGGTCATCGCGCCCAGCAAAACCGCCAGGATCAGGCTC
>JALVEX010000337.1 GCA_027030435.1 Paracoccaceae bacterium | reverse complement strand
CGCAGCGAAAGGCTCTCGGCCGGGGCAGCGCGGCTCGAACCGGCCCTGCGCCGCACGCTCGCGGAGCGCCGGCGCGCCTGCGCGGAACTGTCGGCCCGCCTGCAGCGGCTGAAGCCGATCGAGGATCTCGGCCGGCGCGCCCTCGAGCTCGGCCGCCTCGAAGCGCGCCTCGGCGATCTCGCGCGCCGCCGGATCGAGAAGGCCGGCGAGCGGCTCGCAGCGCTTGCCCGCATGCACCAGACGCTCGGCTACCGCGAAACGCTGAAGCGCGGATATGCGGTGGTGTGGGCCGGGGGGCATGTGGCGGCGCGCAAGGCCGAGGCGGCAAGGGCGCGCGCGCTCGAGATCGAATTTGCCGACGGCCGGCTGGCGGTGGGGGGCAGAAAGGGCGCACGGGCCGCAAGGCCGGGCGATGAACCGGATCAGGGCTCGCTGTTCTGAGCCATCGCCGCCGTGGCGGGCTTCGCAACGCGGGGGGGCCCCGACATTCTTCCGCCCCCGCCCCGCACCCCCGGGGATATTCACGGGCCAGTGATGAGGATCAGACGCCCACTTCGGGGCCGAGGCAGAGGAGCGGTTCGTCGCTCTTTCGGGTTTCGTAGAGATCGTTGGCGCGCGGTTCGTTTTCGTAGCGCGCGCGGATGCCGCCGGGGATCTTGTAGAAGGTCCAGCACTGGGGGGTGGGCGTATCGAGATATTTGAAGCAGATCATCGCCCCTGCCTCATACCAGAATCCTTCGCGGCATTTGCCATCAAGCACGCTCCAGCGCACCTTGCGCCCGGGGAGATACTGTTCGGCCCCGTATTCCTTCCCGGCAAACCCGTAATAGAGGGTGTGGCCGGTGGTGTAGGATTCGAATTCCTGTGCGCTCATCGGCTCGCCCGGATCGGCGGCGCGGGCCGGGTCCGGAAGGGCCATAAGAAGGAGGAGAGCAAGGGCTCTTGCAGGCGCAGCTTTCATGGTTGAACCATGCCACAAACCCGGCGCACAGGCCAGATGTGCCATGCGCATTACAGGGATCGTGCCATCCATCCCACCAAAGCAGGGGAAGAACCTGCCTGTTTCCCGTGCTAACGCGGATGCGCCAGGGGTGCGGGAATGGTCGGTTTTCGCACTGGTGGCGGAGCGGATGCGGGTATATTTTCCCTGAAGGGATACTTGGGAGTGATGCGCATGGGCGCGGACGCGAAGCGGATGAAGAGAAATCCGGCCCGGCCGAAAGGCCGGCAGGTGGACGAGGGCGCGCTCGGAGAAATACGCGCGCTGCTGGGCGATCTTCCGCGCCGGCGCGATCTTCTGATCGAGCATCTGCACCTCATCCAGGATGAATACGGCCATCTGAGCGCCGCCCATCTGCGCGCGCTCGCGGAGGAAATGCGCCTTTCCATGGCCGAAGTCTGGGAAGTGGCCACGTTCTACGCCCATTTCGACGTGGTGAAGGAGGGCGAGGCGCCGCCGCCGGCGCTCACCATCCGGGTCTGCGATTCGCTTTCCTGCGAACTGGCGGGGGCCGAGGCGCTGAAGGCGGCGCTCGAGGCGGGCACCGATCCCGCGCGTGTGCGCATCCTGCGCGCGCCCTGCATGGGGCGGTGCGACGGTGCGCCGGTGGTCGAGCTTGGGCACCGCCATATCGATCACGCCACGCCCGAGGCGGTGCTGACGGCGGTGGAAGCGGGCGATACTGATCCGGTGATCCCCGATTACGAGACCTTCGAACAATATCGCGCCAGGGGCGGCTACGAGGTGCTGCTCGCCCTTCGCGAAAGCGGCGATCGGGAAGAGGTGCAGGCGAGGGTCAAGGCCTCGGGCCTGCGCGGGCTCGGGGGCGCGGGCTTTCCCGCCGCCATGAAATGGGGCTTCGTGCGCGCCCATCCGGGGCCGCGCTACCTGGCCGTCAACGGCGACGAGGGCGAGCCGGGCACCTTCAAGGATCGCTGGTATCTGGAGCGCACGCCGCATCTGATGCTCGAAGGCATGCTGATCGCGGCCTGGGCCATCGAGGCGGAGCGCTCTTTCATCTACATGCGCGATGAATACCCGGCCGTGCGCGAGATCCTGCGCCGCGAGATCGCGGCGCTCGAGGAGGCGGGGATCGTCACGCCC
>JALVEX010000336.1 GCA_027030435.1 Paracoccaceae bacterium | reverse complement strand
TGCGCCGCCGCTTCGAGGCGCTGCGCCCGGGCCGGGTGACGACCCCCGGCCACCTCGATGGCGAGGAGCTCGATCTGGAAGCGGCGGTGCGCGCGCGGGTCGATATCATCGCAAGCGGCAGCGGCAGCGAGCGCATCTGGCGCCAGAGCCGCCCGGTGGCGCGCGATCTGGCGGTTTCGATCCTGCTGGATGTCTCCCGCTCCACCGAAAGCGCGGTGACGGGGCGCGCGGTGATCGATATCGAGCGCGAGGCGCTGGCGGCGCTCGCCTGGGGGCTCGATGCCTGCGGCGACGATTTCGCGAT
This sequence comes from Paracoccaceae bacterium, assembly GCA_027030435.1. GTDB lineage: Bacteria > Pseudomonadota > Alphaproteobacteria > Rhodobacterales > Rhodobacteraceae > WFVA01. The sequence goes on along the minus strand of JALVEX010000336.1, from coordinate 1,803 downwards.
CCACGCCTTTTCATCGCTGAAGCGCGATCGGGTCTATGTGCAGACGTGCAAGGATTTCGCCGAGCCGATGGGGCCCATCGTCGAGGAGAGGATCGGCGCCCTTCGCCCGGGCTTCTACACCCGCCTCGGCGCGGCGATCCGCCATTGCTCGGCCGAACTGACGGGCCAGGCGAAGAAGCGCCGCCTGCTGCTGGTCATCACCGACGGCAAGCCGAACGATCTCGATCACTACGAGGGCCATCACGGCATCGAGGATACCCGCATGGCGGTGCGCGAGGCGCGAAGGGCGGGGCAATCGGTTTTCGCCGTCACCATCGACAGGAGCGCCAGGGCGTGGTTTGCGCGCATGTTCGGGCGTGGGGGATTTTCCGTCATCCCCCATCCCGACAGGCTGACCGACGCCCTCCCACTCCTCTATCGCGAGCTGGTGGGCGCATGAGCGGCACCCCTTCCGAAGCCCGCCCCTCCCGGCTAGATGAACTGCCGGGCGAATTGATGATGTGGGTGCTGATCGTGAGCGAGCTTCTGGTGTTCGGCGCCGGGCTCGTGGCCTTCATGGCGGTGCGCGCGGGCGACCCGGAAGGCTTTGGCGCCGCACAGGCCGCGCTGCACCGCACCGGGGCGGGGATCAACACCATCGTGCTCGTGACCAGCGGCTTCATGGCCGCACTGGCGCTGCGCCTCGCCGAAGAGGGGCGGCGGCGCGCGATGGTGCGCGCGCTTCTGGTGGGCGCGGCGGTGCTTGGCAGCCTGTTCCTCTGGATCAAGGGGATCGAATATGCCGACAAGATCGCCCATGGCATCTCGACGGAGACACACCCCTTCTACACTTTCTACTATCTGCTGACAGGCTTTCACGCCGCCCATGTGGTGGCCGGTATCGTGATCCTGCTCCTGGTGGCCTGGCGCGATGCCCCGCGCAACATCGAGGCGGCGGCCGCCTTCTGGCACATGGTCGATCTGGTGTGGGTATTGCTGTTTCCGGTGATCTATCTCCTGTGAGGAAATCCGCCATGCAGCATCTCACCCGCGATCCCCTGATCCGTGCCTGGGCAGGCCTGATGGGCCTGATCACTGCTGCAACGCTGATCGCGCAGGTTCCTCTGCCCGCCGGTTGGCCGCAGGCGGCCCGGGCCGGAGCCATCCTGCTGATCGCCGGCCTCAAGGCGCGGATCATCCTTTCGCGCTATCTCGGGCTCTGGCGCACGCCCTGGTGGCAGCGCGGTTTCGTCACCGTGATCGCGCTGTTCCTGATCGCTGTCTTCATGCTCTACCTGATCGCCTTCCTGCGCTGAAGGCGGGCTTTCGCGCCTGGCTCAGGTGCCGGCAATTGCCTGCCGCTCCCTTTGCGCAACAAGATACCAGAAGCGCCACATCAGGAGGCCGCCCGCCACGGCCAGCCCCACCACGAGGCCGAGCCAGACACCGACAGCGCCGAACCCGGCCACGATCCCGAGCCCGTATCCCGTGCCAAGCCCCAGCACCCAATAGGCAAGGGTGGCGATCAGCATCGGCATCCGCGTATCGCCAATGCCGCGCAACAGCCCGAGCGCCAGCACCTGCATCGCATCGGCAAGCTGAAAGACGGCGGCCACGATCAGAAGCTCCCGCCCGATGGCGATCACGGCCGGGCGGGCCGGATCACCGGGATCGAGGAACAGGGAAATGATCTCTTCGGGAAAGACGATGAAAAGCGCGATCACGATGAGCGAGAAGCCGAGAGAGAGCGCGATCACCACCTTCGCGCCATCGCCAAGGCGGCGGAGATCGCCGCGCCCGATCGCGTTGCCGGCCCGCACCGTG
>JALVEX010000335.1 GCA_027030435.1 Paracoccaceae bacterium | reverse complement strand
CTTCTCGGTCCGCCGGGAAGCCTCGAGGCCTTCGCGCGGGAGGTGGAGGCCTTCAATGTCCAGGCCCCGGGCGTGCCCGCGATCGGCGGCGGGGGCACGGGGATCGGCGAAGCGCTCGCCTTCGCGCTGGACATGCTGGCCGCTGAGCCCACGCCCGCGCGCCGCCTGGTGGTGGATGTTTCCGGCGACGGCCCGGAATCGAAGCCCTGGAAGGAAGGCGCGATTGAACTGCCCGCCGCGCGCGAAGCCGCGAAACGCGCCGGCGTGACGGTGAACGGGCTTGCGATAGAGAACGAATATGCCGGTCTCCACCTCTGGTATCGCGCCCGGCTGATCGCCGGCAACGGCAGTTTCGTGATGCGGGCGCGGGACTATCACGATTTCCGCCGCGCGATCCTGGAAAAACTGCTGCGGGAGCTCTCCCCCGGGGCGCTTTCACAGGCGGGGCCGGGCCGTTGCGATGCTGCCGCAAGGTGCCTTGCGCAACGGTGATTCGGCTGTTGGCGATCGGGCGGAGCGAGGAGGGACCAAAGGGAATGATTGAGTAGAATGTGACAACATTGTGTCTAATTCCGGGCAAATGTGACGGGAATTAAGCATATTGCCGCATTTTCCTTTCATTTTGTTCTGCATTTGGTAAGGATTTTAGCGGATTTTGTGTGGGTGAGCGTCAAAACGAGGTAGTCTCTTGGAACCGATATTGTTGCTTCTTGGCCTGGTTGTCCCTCTGTCCGTTGCCGGACTTGGGGGAAGCGAAGATACGAGTCATGAAGGTGATATTGACGGCACCAACGGTCAGGATGATCTTTCCGGCACCGACGGGGGCGATGTGATCCACGGCTTTGCCGGGGATGACGGCCTGTCCGGCGGCGGAGGCAATGATTACATAGATGGCGGCGCCGGGAGCGATACGGTGATCGGCGGCGCGGGCGATGACACGCTGCTCGGGGGCGACGGGCAGGATGATCTTCACGGCGAAGAGGGCAATGATGTCGTCAAGGGCGGCGCCGGCGATGATACGCTCGGCGGCGAGGCGGGCGATGACGTGCTCGATGGCGGCGCCGGGGCCGATTACGTCAAGGGCTCGGGCGGGGATGATGTCCTCAGCGGGGGCACAGGCGCGGATGTGAATGACGGCGCGCAGGATCAGCTGCTTGGTGGCAACGGGAATGATACGCTCTATCTTGGCGATGGCGATCAGGGCTGGGGTGAGAATGGTTCCGACAGCTTCCATGCCGCCGGGGGGAGTGTCTCTGTCATGGATTTCAACCCGGCTGAAGATGCGCTTTATGTGGAAGTCGCCGATCCCGCAACCGAGACCTTCACCCAGACACTCACCGCGAGCGGGCTTGTCATCACCACAAGTTCCGGGGTTCAGGTGACGCTGGAAGGCGTGGGGGCCATATTGGCCGACGAAGATATCATCATCACGGCAATCGGCACGTGAGGGGCGACGAGCGGCAACCGGCATGTGTTCGGCCCTTGTTTCGCCCATTCGTTCATGATTTATGGGTGCTGGTCAGAAAAAACGGTGGTCGTCGGCTAAGCCGACTTCGAGTCTGATTCTCAGGGCCGTCAGCGCAGCAGAATTTCGCCCAGAAACAGCGGGGTGGCGGCCCCGAGCAGAAAACCGGCCAGGGCTGACATCATGATCACCGGTTTTGCCCGTTCCAGATCATGGCGCATGATCTTGCAATAGCCAACGGCGAGAACGGCAAAGATGAAGCCCATGGGTATGGCAAACAGGATCACGATCCGATCCCGCCCTGCTCGGGATAGCGGCGCATGAGGGACAGCTCGCCGAAATACAGGCGCAGCAGTTCGATCGGCGGGGTCGGCTTCAGCTTGTGGCGCCGCCGGTTCTCGGCGCCGATCCGGAAGGCCGTCGAGACCTGCGAGAAAAGTGCCCTGTAGGCGCCGCGCAGCGACATGCCGGCGTCCCAGATATGGGTGGATTCGCTGCCGGTTCCGTTGAGCTCGATGATGGTGAAGCCCTCGCCGCGCTCCAGCGCTTCGAGGCTTTCGTAGCGGATATCGAAACGGCCGAAATGGAAGCCCTCGATTTCCCCGGCGATGGCGCCGATGCGGCGGGTCAGGGCTTCGGTGACATGCGCTTCCCCGTTGCGGAAGATCGCGCCCTGGCAGTGATTGCCGGTGAAGACGAGCGGGAATTCCTCGCCCGCCGGCAGGATCGTTTCGAGCCGGTCGCGAAAACGCGGCAGGTAGAAATGCGAAACCTGTCCGGCGCGCGGATCAGCGAGGATGAGCTCGCGCAGTGTGGAGCGGCCATCGCCTGTGACGCTTGGGAAGAATTTGAGCGTAACCGATGTGATCCGCCCCTGTGCTGCGCCCGGTTCGCGCACCCAGAAGATGCCCGCCTCCCCCTTCTCCGTGGCCAGTTCCTGCACCATGAGGCGCAGCCCGGCGGGAAAACCGGCGATATACTCGATGAGTTCATCGCGGCCGGATACCAGCTTCACCCCACGGCCGTTGCGCCCGATATCGGGCTTGGCGACGACGGGATAGCTTATCCCGGCGGCCTCCATGCGCTTTTCCAGCCTGTCGGCGATCCTGCGCGACGCCGTGTTCCCGGGCCGCCTGATGGTGGTGAAGCGGGCCAGATGGCGCCGCCCCATGGGGCCGAGGAGATCAAGCACGGCAGATTTGCTTTCGCCGCAAAGCCCGCCGGCCTGGATGGAGGGATTGGCGAGAGTTGGCAGGGTGGGGCTCAGGTAGCGCAGGGAAAGAAGCCCCCACCAGGCGGCCACCGGCAGATAGAAGAGAAAGGCGGGGGCGGTTTCGAACCATGAGAGCTGGCGCTCCGGGCCCTTGGGGTGACGCAAGCGGCGGATGTCGCCCGAGGTTTCCGGTCTGAATGTCATTTTTCAATGTCCCTGTCAGAAATACGAGGTTTTTCTTGCGTATCGGGCGCGCCCTCTCTGCCGTCCGGCGCAAATTTGCCCGCATTGGCGCGTCCGATCAGGAAGATCAGCCCGGCAATCCCGAGCCCGATCGCCCAGCGCCAGGGGCCGAGGCTTTCGGCGGTGGCGGCCCCGAAATGCCAGGAGCCGAGGAAGAGGAGGGTTGTCCAGATCGTCGTGGCGGCGATCACCGTCATGGCGAAGCGGGGGAAATGCAGGCGGAAGAAGCCGGAGGCGGTATAGGTGGGCAGGCGCAGCCCCGGAATGAAGCGCACCGCGAAAACGGTGAGGATCAGGCGGGCATCGAGCCAGATCCTGAAAGGCGCCAACAGGCGGTGGCGGCCGTATCTATCGCCCCGCCCGTTGCCCGCGGCGAGGCGGCCGAGCCCATAGAGCCCGAGATCGCCGAGGATCACACCCGCATAAAGCCCGCCGAGCGCCGCAGCGAGGGGCACGATGCCGTCGGCCACCATGATGGCGGCGAGGATCGTGGTCGCATCTTCGAGGATGAATGTTCCGATAACGATCAGCCCCGCCTGCATCCAGGGATCATGGATTGCCGCGGTGAGCCAGTTTCCCAGGGTGGTTGTTTCGCTCATGTCGGGCCCGTTTCACGGCTGCTTGAGGTGAATTAAAGCCTTTACGCCGCTTGATTTCAACCGGCGCAATGCCATGCGGGGAAATGAGCGGAAAACCGACATCCGTGTGATCTCAGCCCGGGGGAAGAATCGCCTCCCAGCGGTGCAGGCCGGCGGCTTCGAGGGCTCTGATGCCTTCGCGCCGCGCCGGCCTCTCGGGCAGGGGATCGCGCTGCCAGGGGATCTCCGAGAGATCATCCGTGGGCAGGGCGAAATGGCGCCGCCCGGCGATCACCAGGGCGAGATACCAGTCAAAGGCGATGAGGCCTTCGCGCGGTGCCGTGGCGATATAGGTCTGGGCCTCGCGAAGTGCGGCGCTCAGCGGATCGGGGAGGGTGACGGTGACCCTGTCATAGCCCTTCCCGAGCCCTTCGGCGCGATCGAGGCTTTCCGCGTCCTGGTTGGCGAGAAGAAACAGCGCACCGGGCACATGGGCGCCGGGGCGGGGGGTGATGGTTGCCTTGGCGGAGCCGTCGCGCCCCGGCTTGGTGAAGGCAAGTGCATGATGGGCGAGGCGGGTGGGCCCGAGGGGGCGCGCGGAGGGGCAGCGCGCAATGAGTCGGGCGGGAAGCATGTTGGAGCCGTAGGCGAAATAGAGGAAGCGCCCTTCCTCAGACATCCAGCTCCTCCACGAAGCGGGCGTTCTGCTGGATGTATTCGAAGCGCTTTTCCGGCTTCTTGCCCATCAGCCGCTCCACCAGATCGGCGGTTTCGCCCGGCTCGTCCTCGTCGATCGTCACCCGGATCAGCTTGCGCGTGGCCGGGTTCATGGTGGTTTCCTTCAGATCCTTGGCGTCCATCTCGCCAAGGCCCTTGAAACGCTGCACGTCGATCTTGCCCTTGCCGCCGAGGCCCTCGGCCAGCACGCGCTCCTTCTCCGCGTCATCCGCCACATAAACCCGCTTGGCCCCCTGCGTGAGGCGGTAAAGCGGCGGGCAGGCGAGGTAGAGGTGGCCCTGATCGATGAGCGGGCGCATCTGGGTGAAGAAGAAGGTCATCAGCAGCGAGGCGATATGGGCGCCGTCCACATCCGCATCCGTCATGATGATGATCTTCTCGTAGCGCAGATCATCGATGTTGAACTTCGCGCCCATGCCGACGCCAAGCGCCTGGCAGAGATCGGAAATCTCGGCATTGGTGGTGAGCTTGGCGCTTGCCGCGCCGAGCACGTTGAGGATCTTTCCGCGAAGCGGCAGAAGGGCCTGGGTGGTGCGGTCGCGCGCCATCTTGGCGCTGCCGCCGGCGCTGTCGCCCTCGACGATGAAAAGCTCCGTGCCCTCGCGCGTTTTCGCCGAGCAATCCACGAGCTTTCCGGGCAGACGCAGCTTGCGGGTGGCGGATTTGCGCTGGGTTTCCTTTTCCCTGCGCCGGCGCAGGCGTTCCTCGGCGCGCAGCACGAGATAATCGAGGATGGCGCCGGCGGCCTTCCTGTCGGCGGCGAGCCAGTTGTCGAAGTGATCGCGCACGGCGTTTTCCACCATGCGCTGGGCCTCGGTGGTGGCGAGGCGATCCTTCGTCTGGCCGACGAACTCGGGCTCGCGGATGAAAACGGAAAGCAGCGCGCAGCCGCCGGCCTGCATGTCTTCGCGGGTGATCTGGCCGGCCTTGCGATTGTTGACAAGCTCGCCATAGGCGCGGATGCCCTTCAGGATCGCCGCCCAGAAGCCGCTTTCATGGGTGCCGCCCTCGGGGGTGGGCACGGTGTTGCAGTAGCTCTGGATGAAGCCATCGCGCGCGGGCGTCCAGTTGATCGCCCATTCCACGGAGCCGGGCACGCCGAATTTCTCGCGGAAATCGACCTTGCCGGCGAAGGGCTGATCGGCATAGGTGGCCGCTTCGCCGAGGGTTTCCTTCAGGTAATCGGCAAGCCCGCCGGGGAAGTGGAAGACGGCCTCGCGCGGGGTTTCTCCATCATCGATCGCGCTTTTCCAGCGGATTTCCACCCCGGAAAAGAGAAAGGCCTTGGAGCGCGCCATCCTGAAGAGGCGGGCCGGCCTGAAGCGGATCTTGCCGAAGATCTCCGGGTCCGGGTGGAAGGTGACGGAGGTGCCGCGCCGGTTGGGCGCCGCGCCGATCTTCTGCAAGGGGCCTTTCGGGATGCCGCGGGAAAATTCCATCGCGTAAAGCTCGCGGTTGCGCGCCACTTCCACCCGCAGGTAATCGGAAAGCGCGTTCACCACCGAAGAGCCGACGCCATGCAGGCCGCCCGATGTCTGATAGGCATCGCCGGAGAACTTGCCGCCCGCGTTCAGGGTGCAGAAGATGATCTCGAGCGCGGTTTTCGAAGGATCCTTGGGGTGGGGGTCGATGGGGATGCCGCGGCCGTTGTCGCGCACCGTTACCGAGCCGTCCGCGTGCAACTCCACCTCGATGCGGCTGGCGTGGCCGGCCACCGCCTCGTCCATCGCGTTATCGATGATCTCGGCCACGAGGTGGTGATAGGCGCGCTCGTCCGTGCCGCCGATATACATGCCGGGGCGCAGGCGCACGTGCTCCATGTCTTCCAGCACCTGGATGGAGGAAGCATCGTAATCGCTGGCGCCTTTTGCGGGCTCGTTTCCCATCAGAAGATCATCGGCGGGCATGGTGGCTGCTCTTTTCGTTTCTTCTTTGCCCGCCATTAGAGCAGGTGGGGCACGGCTTCGCAATGGGGCAGATGGCGCACTCAGCCCTTCAGCAGGAAGGGCGTGAGGCTTTCACGGAAGGCATCGCGGAATTCCAGCGTGATCATGGAAACCGGGGTCATGGTCGGCTGCAGGAGGGTGAGGCGGTGGGGCAGGGCGGGGGTGAAGGGGCGCATCACAAGCCCCGGACCGCTGCCGCATTCCCGGTAGGCGTGGGCATCCATCTCGCTCACCACCGAAACGCCGATCCCCTCGGCCACCAGCATGCAGGCGGCGGTGAACTGGCGCACCTCCACGAGCGAATTCAGCGCCACGCCGCGGCGCTGAAACAGGCTTTCGAGATCGCGGAAGAAGGGGCTGTCGCGCCGCGTGTGGATCAGGCCCTCGCCGGCGATATCCTCGGGGGCAACCTCGGCGAGCGCGGCCAGCCTGTGGCCGGCGGGCATGATGCAGACGGTGCGCATCGCCAGCGTTTCGCTCTCGACGGCAGGATGGCCGGTGAAGCCGTCGGTGATGCCGAAATCATACTGCTCGCCGATGATCCATTCGAGGATGCGCTCGGGGCGATCGGGTTCGAGCGTCACGGTAACGCCGGGGCGGGGCCTGAGGAAATCGGCCAGCACGCGCGGCAGATGGCTGGTGGCGAAGCCCGGCAGGCAGGCAATGCGCAGATGCCCCGCCTTGCGGTTGGTGATGTCCTTGGTGAGTTCCTCGATGTGATGGAGGCTTTCGAGCAGGCGGTCCACCTCGCTCAGCAGATAGCGCGCCTCCTGGCTCGGCACGAGGCGGCCCTCCTTACGGTGAAAAAGCTCGAATCCCACCGTTTCGGAGAAATGCCCGAGCAGACGGCTGACCGCAGGCTGGGATATGCCGAGGGATTCGGCGGCGCGGGTATAACTTCCCGTGCGGGCCACGGCGCGGAAGGCTTCGAGCTGACGCAGGCGGATCTTCATGTGTCACATGGGTTTTCGGGGTGTCGAGGCATAACGTGATGTTATATTTTCTGTCGTGAAACTTTCAATTGAATTATGGGGTGTTGCATGTTTTTGTAGCATCGGGGCAAGCTGGCCGCTGCAACGGGAATGGCTGCCGTCGGCCCTTGCCGCAGGATGTCTGCAATGAAAACCGGGAGGCTGGAAAAGATGAAACACACAGTATTTGGGGCCATGATTGCCGGGGCGGTGGGCTTTGCCACCGCCGCGGGCGCCGTGACCGAGATCCAGTGGTGGCACGCGATGGGTGGCACCAATGGCGAGCGGGTCAACAAGATCGCCGAGGATTTCAACGCAACGCAATCGGATTACAAGGTGGTGCCCGTCTACAAGGGCAATTACACCGAAACCATGACCGCCGCGATCGCTGCCTTCCGCGCGAAGAAGCAGCCGACGATCGTGCAGGTGTTCGAGGTTGGCACCGCCACGATGATGGCCGCCAAGGGCGCGATCTATCCGGTGGAAGATCTGATGGCCGATACCGGCACCCCGTTTGACAAGTCGGGTTATCTGCCCGCCGTGATCTCCTACTATCAGACGCCCGATGGCAAGCTTCTCTCGATGCCGTTCAACAGCTCCACCCCTGTGCTGTGGTACAACAAGGACGCCCTCGATGCCGCCGGCGCCAAGGTGCCCACGACATGGGACGAGGTGAAGGATGCCAGCGAAAAGCTGGTGGCGAACGGCATGGAATGCGGCTTCTCCTTCGGCTGGCAGAGCTGGGTGATGCTGGAGAACTATTCCGCCTGGCATGATCTTCCCTTCGCCACGAAGGAAAACGGCTTCGCGGGCTTCGATGCGGAGCTGGTGTTCAACAATGACGCGGTGGAAAACCGCCTGCAGCAGATCGCCGACTGGCAGAGCGCCAAGCTGTTCAAATATGGCGGCCGGCGCGGCGACAGCCTGCCCATGTTCACCAACGGCGAATGCGGCATGTGGATCAATTCCTCCGCCTATTACGGCTCGATCAAGGCACAGGCCAAGTTCAACTTCGGCCAGACGATGCTGCCGCTTGACACCGCCGTGCGCGACAAGCCGCAGAACTCGATCATCGGCGGCGCCACGCTCTGGGTTCTTTCGGGCAAGTCGGACGAGCAATACAAGGGCGCGGCCCAGTTCCTCGCCTATCTCTCCACCCCCGAGGTGCAGGCCTGGTGGCATCAGGAAACCGGCTATGTTCCGATCACCACCGCCGCCTACGAGCTTTCCAAGTCGCAAGGCTTCTATGAGAAGAATCCGGG
>JALVEX010000334.1 GCA_027030435.1 Paracoccaceae bacterium | reverse complement strand
CTGCTGATCCTTCTGCTCGAGACGCACGCGCTCCACCTTGTCGGCCGAACGGAAGCGCTCATTGAGCTTGGAGCCGTTCCTGAGGTTTCTCAGCTCTGTCTGGGCAAAGGCACCACCCTTGCCGGGCTTCACGTGATCGACCTTGACCACGACCCACAGCCCGCCGTTATGCTCAAGCACATTTCCGGGGCGGATTTCGTTACCATTGATCTTGGGCATGTCTGGAAACCTCTGGCAGGTAAAGGTTGATTGATGATCCTGACCCCCTATATATAGCGGAGCCAATAGTGGCAAGCCAATGAAACAAGGGCAAAGGCAGGGAGTGAGGCGCTGGCATACGAGCAGGGTTATCCATGCGCTGAGCGCATGGCAGGCATTCCCATATTGCAATGCAGAATCGCCCGTGAACCGTCATAAACAGCGGCACGCCCAGGAGCGCAAGAGCAAAAACAATAAAGGACGACGAGATGAGAGATTTCGTTGACGGTACAGCGTTCAATCACGAGCAGGGCAACCGGGCGCGCAAACTCTTTGCCGCCGTCGTGCTGGCCGCTCTGGATGATGCCATCGCCGATGACAAGAAATACGGCAACGGCCCCGAGCAGATCGCCCGCTGGGCACGCTCGCGCGACGGCCGTGAGGTTCTCACCTGCGCCGGGATCGATCCCAACGAGCGGGTCGTGAAGGGGCTGATGGAATTCGTGGCCCGCGGGGTGCGTACCTCCGTTGCGCTTTCGCGGGAGGAAAGCGAGCGCCGCCAGGCCGCGCAGCAGGCCGAAGCCGCCTGAGCCGTTTGTCCGGATCATGATCATGAGTGAGATGCGCGCCCTTTCGGGGCGCGTTTTTCCGTTCCTGCTTCTCTATCCGTGAGAGTGAAGCGTGCCGGCGCTCATCGCCCAGGCCCAGAAGAACATGCCTGCGGCGATTGCGGCCGTTGTAGTGCCGATCACCCCGCGCGCCGCCAGCCCCTGATGGCGGCGCCACAGCAGAAGGCACAGCACGAGGGCGAGCAGCATCTCGAGTGGTGCGACGATATTTCCGTAGTGGCGTGCGTCCCAATAGCTCACGGGGCTTCTGAATATCCAGTCCGAAAGCGGCCAGAACTGGGGGCGGGCATCATCGTGATGGAGCAGGAAATCGGCCCCGAGATGCGCAAGCCCCGCGCCGGCGAAAGCCTTCAGCCATGCCTGCCTCAGCCATAGCCCTGCACCGAGCACCATTCCCCAGAGGATGAAGCTGTTGTCCACCGCGAAAACGCGCATCCACTGATCCGAGAAATAGAGTCTGCCGAAGACGATATCGGGCGGCACCTGCTGCACGAAGAGCGCCCAGCCCGCCAGGGCGTAAAGCGAAAGATCGGGAAGAAAGCCACCGAGGATGGCGGCTGTTGTCAGATCCGGCCTGCCCTTCTTCCCGAAGAGGGCGGCGCCGAGCAATATGTGGGTGGGTGTGTTCATCCCGGCCTTTCGCGGCGCGCGCGGGGGCGCTATTGCTGTTCCTCGAGGATACGACAAAGGGCGCCCGATGGCAAAGGCACTGATGATTCAGGGAACGGGCTCGAACGTGGGCAAATCGCTTATCGTTGCGGGGCTTGCGCGGGCGTTTGCGCGCCGCGGGCTCAGGGTGCGCCCCTTCAAGCCGCAGAACATGTCCAACAACGCCGCGGTCACGCAGGATGGCGGCGAGATCGGCCGTGCCCAGGCGCTGCAGGCGCGGGCCTGCGGGGTTGCGCCCTCGATCCACATGAATCCGGTGCTTCTGAAGCCCGAAAGCGAAACCGGCGCGCAGGTGATCGTGCAGGGCAAGAGGCTGACGACCGTCAGGGCGCGCGAATACGGCGCGCTGAAGCCCCGGCTCATGGAGCGGGTGCTCGAGAGCTTTGCCCGCGTTGGCGAGGGCGCCGATCTCGTTCTGGTGGAGGGCGCGGGCAGCCCGGCGGAGATCAATCTGCGCAGCGGAGACATTGCCAACATGGGCTTTGCCGAGGCCGCCGGCATCCCGGTGATCCTGCTTGGCGATATAGATCGCGGCGGGGTGATCGCGCAGTTGGTGGGCACCCATGCGGTACTCTCGGCCTCCGACCGCGCCCGCATCAGGGGATTCGCCATCAACAGGTTTCGCGGCGATCCCGCGCTCTTTGCCGAA
>JALVEX010000333.1 GCA_027030435.1 Paracoccaceae bacterium | reverse complement strand
TTCATCGGCCTGCCCTTGCTTTGGCTGTGGTGGCGGTGTCGGAAGCGGGGGCTGCCCGGCCCTTTCCTGCCGCCCCCCGCCCCCGCACCTCCGGGGATAATTGCGGACCAGTGATGAGAAGGGGGTGATTCATGCCGGGCTCTCCTTCTCGGGATATGCGGCTGGTGTGGCGGGCACGCATCGCGTCACATCCTGAACAGGCCGAAGCGGGTTTCTTCGATGGGGGCGTTGAGGGCGGCGGTGAGCGAAAGCGCCAGCACCTCGCGGCTCTTGCGGGGATCGATGATGCCGTCATCCCACAGGCGGGCGGAGGCGTAGAGGGGGTGGCTCTGGCGCTCGAACATCTCGATCGTGGGGCGCTTGAATTCTTCCTCCTCCTCGGCGCTCCAGCTGCCGCCCGCCCGCTCGATCGCGGCGCGCCTCACCTGCGCGAGCACGCCCGCGGCCTGTTCGCCCCCCATCACCGCGATGCGGGAATTGGGCCATGTCCAGAGGAAGCGGGGCTGGTAGGCGCGCCCGCTCATGCCGTAATTGCCCGCCCCGAAGCTGCCGCCGACGATCATGGTGATCCGGGGCACGGCGGTGGTGGCGACGGCGGTGACCATCTTGGCGCCGTGGCGCGCGATGCCCTCGTTTTCATATTTCCGCCCCACCATGAAGCCGGTGATGTTCTGCAGGAAGAGGAGCGGGATCCTGCGCTGGCTGCACAGTTCGACGAAATGCGCGCCCTTCTGGGCGGATTCGGAAAACAGCACGCCGTTGTTGGCGACGATGCCCACGGGGCAGCCCATGAGATGGGCGAAGCCGGTGACGAGGGTTTCGCCGAAACGTGCCTTGAACTCATCGAAGCGGGAGCCATCGACGAGGCGCGCGATCACCTCGCGGATGTCGTAGGGCGTGCGGGGATCGGGGGGGACGACATCCAGCAGCTCCTCGGGATCGTAGAGCGGCTCCTCGGGGCTTTGCCAGAGCACCGTTTCGGGGCGGCGGCGGTTGAGATTGGCCACCGCCTCGCGCGCGAGCGCCAGCGCGTGGGCGTCGTCCTCGGCGAGGGTATCGGCCACGCCCGAAAGCCGGGTATGGACATCGCCGCCCCCGAGATCCTCGGCGCTGACGACCTCGCCGGTCGCGGCCTTCACCAGCGGCGGGCCGGCGAGGAAGATGGTGCCCTGCTCGCGCACGATGATCGACACATCGCTCATCGCCGGCACGTAAGCCCCCCCCGCCGTGCAGGAGCCCATCACCACGGCGATCTGGGCGATGCCCTTCGCGCTCATGCGGGCCTGATTGTAGAAGATGCGGCCGAAGTGATCGCGATCGGGGAAAACCTCATCCTGATTGGGCAGGTTGGCACCGCCGGAATCGACGAGATAGATGCAGGGAAGGCGGCATTCCTCGGCGATCTCCTGGGCGCGCAGGTGCTTCTTCACCGTCATCGGGTAATAGGTGCCGCCCTTCACGGTGGCGTCATTGCACACCACCATCACATCCTGGCCATGCACCCGCCCCACGCCCGCGATCACGCCCGCGCCGGGGGCTGCGCCCTCATACATGCCAAGCGCCGCGGTGGCGCCGATCTCGAGAAAGGGTGAGCCGGGATCGAGAAGATTCGCAACCCGATCGCGCGGCAGCATCTTGCCCCGCTTCAGATGCCGCGCGCGCGCCTTCTCGCCGCCCCCCGCGGCCGCCAGCGCCGCCGCCTCCTCCACGAGGCGCAGCGCCTCGAGATGGGCGGCGCGGTTGGCCCGCGCGGTTTCGCTGCCGGCGACGAGACTGGATTTCAAAACCGCCATCCGCCCTACCCTTCCTCCAGCATGCGCCTGAGGAAAAGCGCCTGCTCGGCCGTCATCCGCATCCGGCACTCGGTGCCGGCCGGCCCCGCGCCCGTGCCCCCGCCCCATTGCGCGGCGATGTAATCGCAGCGCGCATCGCGAAAACCGATCCAGGCCCTCTGCATCGCCCGCAGGGCAGCCGCCCTTTGCGGCGCGCTCGCGCCGATGCGGCGCATCTCCTCGTCCTCGCGCCGCTCGCGCGCCATCAATGCGCGGTAATGCGCGTTCAGGCGGCGATCCCATTCCTCGAGCTCCCGCCCGAGGCAGACGCCCATCCCGACGGTCGTCTCCCCGCCTTCGTTCGCCTCCATGCAG
>JALVEX010000332.1 GCA_027030435.1 Paracoccaceae bacterium | reverse complement strand
CATGTGCGCGAGATCGCGGATTTCATCCTTTCACGCTCCGATCGCTCCTTCCTCACGCCCGGATGATCCCATGACCCGCCGCCTTGCCATATTCGCCGGAGAAGGCGAGCTGCCCCGCCTCCTCCATGAAGCGCGCGAGGACGCGGTATACGTGACCTTCGAGGGCGTCGATGCCCGCCCGCCCGAGGATGCCCGCCACCTTGCGGCGAGCTTCGAGCGCCTCGGCGCGCTGTTTGCCGATCTTCACCGCGAGGGGGTGGGGGAGGTGGTGTTTGCCGGCGCGATGCGCCGCCCGGCGCTCGATCCCGCGCGCTTCGATGCCACCATGCACGCACTGGCGCCGCGCCTCATGCAGGCCATGGGCAAGGGCGATGATACGCTGCTGCGCCTCGTTGCTTCGGTGTTCGAGGAGCAGGGGTTTCGCGTGGTCGGGGCCCACGATATCCGCCCGGAGCTGGTGCTTGGCGCGGGCACACTGATCGGCCCCGCCCCCGGCACCGGCGATCTTGCGGATGCCGATCACGCAGAGAAGGTGATCGCGGCGCTTTCGCCGCTTGATGTGGGCCAGGCCGCCGTGGTGGCGGGGGGGCAGGTGATGGGCATCGAAACCCTCCAGGGCACCGATGCCATGCTGCGCTTCGTGGGCGAAACACCCGCATCGCTGTGGCGCAAGCGCGGCGTGCTGGTGAAGCGCCCCAAGGCCGGGCAGGATCTGAGGTTCGACATGCCGGCGATCGGCCCCGCCACCCTGCGCGCGGCGGCCGCTGCCAATCTCGCGGGCGTGGTGATCGCCGCCGGCGAGGTGATGGTGCTCGATCAGCCGAAGGTTGCTGTGATCTGCCGCGAATGCAGCCTGTTCCTGCTGGCGCGATGAAGGGCGGCGGGGAGAAACGCCGCTTCTTCCTCATCGCCGGGGAGCCCTCCGGCGATCGCCTCGGCGGCGCGCTCATGGGCGGGCTGAAGCACTGCCTCGAGGGGAACGCGGGATTCGAAGGGATCGGCGGGGCGCAGATGGCGGGCGAGGGGCTTCAGAGCCTCTTTCCCATGGAAGAGCTTTCGGTGATGGGCATAGCCGAGGTGCTGCCGAAATACCGCCATCTCAAGCGGCGCATCCGCGAGGCGGCGGACGCGGTGATCGCCGCGCGCCCGGATGCGCTCATCACCATCGACAGCCCGGATTTCAACCTGCGCGTGGCCCGCCTCGTGCGCGCAGCACGCCCCGAACAGAAGATCATCCATTACGTGGCGCCCTCCGTCTGGGCCTGGCGGGCGGGGCGGGCGGCGAAGATGGCCCGCGTGGTGGATCACGTGCTGGCGCTCCTCCCGTTCGAGCCGCCTTACATGGAAGCGGCGGGGATGACATGCGATTTCGTCGGCCATCCGGTGGTGGCCGAGCCGCAGGCCACGCCTGAAGAAATCGCCGCCTTCCGCGCCCGCCACGGGCTTTCTCAGGCGGAGAAAGGGCAGGGCGGGCCGCTCCTGCTGCTGCTGCCCGGCTCGCGCCGGGGCGAAGTGAAGCGGCTGATGCCGATCTTCCGCGAGGCCGTTGCCCGCTTTGCCGCCCGCCATCCGGGCCTGCGCGCGGTTCTGCCGATGGCGGCGCCGGTGGCCGATCTCGTGCGCGAGATGGCGGCAGACTGGCCCGATGCCCCGATCCTCCTCGATCCGGCGCAGACGGGCGAAGGCGAGAAACGCGCCGCTTTCGCCGCCGCCGATCTGGCGCTGGCCGCCTCGGGCACGGTCTCGCTGGAACTGGCCGCCGCCGCCACGCCCATGGTGATCGCCTATGACATGAACTGGCTCAGCCGCCAGTTGATCTTGCCGGCGCTGAAGGTGGATACGGTGACGCTCGTCAATCTCGTGTCTGAAACCCGCGCCGTGCCGGAATTCCTCGGCCGGGAGTGCCGCTCTGACAGGATCGCACAGGAGCTTGAGCAGGTGCTTGCCGCGCCCGAAGCCCAGCAGGCGGCGATGGCGCTCACCATGGAGCGCCTCGGGCGGGGCGGCGTGGCGCCGGGGCTGCGCGCCGCGCGCTCCGTGCTCGCCGCGATCTGATGGAAAAGTGCTCCCGTGCAATGCCGGCCGGTTCCTCTCCCTGTCATCATTGGTCCGCAAATATCCCCGCCGGATGCATTGAAGTTTCTTGCCTC
>JALVEX010000331.1 GCA_027030435.1 Paracoccaceae bacterium | reverse complement strand
CCTACAAGGGCAGCGAGCTTGATCCCACCTGGCTTGACCGCATGGCCGAAAAACCCGGGCGCGGCTGGCAGGCCTTTGTCGGCCAATCGCGCGACAAGGTGGAGGAGCTGCGCGCCGAGATGGCCCAGATCGGCCAGTATATCGGCCTCGACATCCCCGAATTCCGCCGCATCGTGCAGCAGGTCCAGAAAGGCGAGAAGGAGGCCCGTCAGGCGAAGAAGGAAATGGTCGAGGCCAACCTGCGCCTGGTGATCTCGATCGCCAAGAAATACACGAACCGCGGCCTGCAATTCCTTGATCTCATTCAGGAAGGCAATATCGGCCTGATGAAGGCGGTCGATAAATTCGAGTATCGCCGCGGCTACAAGTTCTCCACCTACGCCACCTGGTGGATCCGCCAGGCCATCACTCGCAGTATCGCCGATCAGGCGCGCACCATCCGCATCCCGGTGCACATGATCGAAACCATCAACAAGCTGGTGCGCACCGGCCGCCAGATGCTGCATGAGATCGGCCGCGAGCCGACCCCCGAGGAACTGGCCGACAAGCTGCAGATGCCGCTCGAGAAGGTGCGCAAGGTGATGAAGATCGCCAAGGAGCCGATCAGCCTCGAAACCCCGATCGGCGACGAGGAGGATTCCCAGCTCGGCGATTTCATCGAAGACAAGAACGCCGTGCTGCCGCTGGATTCCGCCATTCAGGAAAACCTGAAGGAAACCACCACCCGCGTGCTCGCCTCGTTGACCCCGCGCGAGGAGCGCGTGCTCAGGATGCGCTTCGGCATCGGCATGAACACCGATCACACGCTCGAGGAAGTGGGCCAGCAGTTCTCGGTCACGCGCGAACGCATCCGTCAGATCGAGGCCAAGGCGCTGAGGAAGCTCAAGCACCCGAGCCGCTCACGCAAACTCAGAAGCTTCCTCGATCAGTAATCCTCCAATCGATGCGCCCGCCCCATCCGGCGGGCGCAGGCATTTTTCGGTCGGAAAAGATGCACACCATCTTCACCATTCCCACATCCGGCCCCGGGCTCTACGAGTTCACAAGCGACGTCACCTCCTGGCTCGAAGGGCAGGGGGATGGCCTCATCAGCCTCTTCGTGCGCCACACATCCTGCTCGCTCCTGATTCAGGAAAATGCCGATCCAGAAGTCCAGACCGATCTTCAGGCCTTCTTCCACCGCCTCGTGCCGCCCTCGGATGATCCCTCAATGGCCTATTTGCGCCACACATACGAAGGCCCCGACGACATGCCCGCACATATCAAGGCGGCCATGCTGCCGGTGAGCCTCTCGATCCCCGTCCTGGGCGGGCGCCCGCTGCTCGGCACCTGGCAGGGGATTTACCTTTTCGAACATCGCACCCGCCCGCACCGGCGCGAAGTGGCCGCTTATTTCGCCTGATCCTTCATCTTGGCTGCAATACTCCCGCCGGAGGCATCCCAATGCAGCCAGATGATGCGCCCCTCAGTCGTCCAGAACGAAGGTCACCATCATGTTGACGCGATAATGGACGATCTTGCCATCCTCCACCCTCACGTTCATGTCCTTCACCCAGGCGCTCCTGATGTTGCGCAGGGTCTTCGCGGCGCGCTTAATGCCGTTTTCCACGGCGTCGTCAAAGCTCTTTTCCGAGGTGGCGGAAATTTCCGATACACGTGCAATGCTCATGATGACATCCTCCCTTTCGGCTGAATGTTCCCAGCATCGCACAGAATCGGCCTGCGCCCAAACCGGGCGAACACGCTCGCGCGCTTCCCCGCTGATCCTGCGCATCGGCAAGGGGCGGATCAGTGCAGCAATTCCGCGCCGTTGGCCACGTCCCAGATCAGCTTCAGATTGAGCCCCACCACGATCACCGTGATGATCCAGGCGGCGATGGTGAGCCAGCGCGGGGCGGGGAGGCCGTTCATCTTGCGCGCATCCGCCGTGAACATCACCAGCGGCACCATGGCAAAGGGCAGCTGAAGGCTGAGCACCACCTGCGAGAGCACCAAAAGTCGCGCGGTGCCACTCTCGCCATAAAGCACCGCAGCGATCAGCGCCGGCACGATGGCGATGGAGCGGGTGATCAGCCGGCGCACCCAGGGCTTCATGCGCATATGCACGAAGCCCTCCATGATGATCTGGCCCGTGAGCGTGGCGGTGACGGTGGAATTGAGGCCCGAAGCAAGGAGCGCCACGGCGAAAAGCGTGGCCGCAAGCGAGGTGCCCAGAATGGGCCCGAGAAGCTTGTAGGCCTCCTGGATCTCGGCCACCTCCGTGCGCCCCGTGGTGTGGAAGGCGGCCGCCGCGAGGATCAGGATCGAAGCATTGATGAACAACGCAAACATCAGCGCCACGGTGCTGTCGATCGTGCCCATGCGGATCGCATCGAGCTTCTCGGCGCGCGTGGGGCCGATCCGCCGCGTCTGGATGATGGAGCTGTGGAGATAGAGATTGTGCGGCATCACCGTGGCGCCGAGAATGCCCATGGCAAGATAGAGCATGCCGGGCGTGGTGGCGATCTCGCGGCGCGGGATGAAGCCCGAGAGCACCTCCCCCCAGACGGGATCGGCATAGGCTATCTCGATGGCGAAACAGATGAAGATCACCGCCATCAGCGCGATCACCACCGCCTCGAGCAGGCGAAATCCGCGCCCCTGAAGCCAGAGGATGAGGAACACGTCAAGCGCCGTCAGCACCACGCCGATCTCGAGCGGAATGGCGAAGAGGAGATTGAGCCCGATCGCCGTGCCGATCACCTCTGCGAGATCGGTGGCGATGATGGCAGCCTCGGCGAAGAGCCACAGCATCAGCGCCACCGGCCGTGGAAAGGCCTCGCGGCAGGCCTGCGCCAGATCGCGCCCCGAGGCCACCCCGAGGCGCAGCGAAAGCGCCTGCAGGAGGATCGCCATCACGTTGGAGATCAGGATCACCGAAAGCAGCGTGTAGCCATAGGCCGAGCCGGCGGCGAGCGAGGTGGCCCAGTTGCCCGGATCCATGTAGCCCACGGCCACCATGTAGCCCGGCCCGAGAAACGAAATGAGCCTGCGCAGGAAACGCCCGGTATTGACCGGCACGGAGGCGTGGGATTCGGCCAGCGAAGGCCGCGTGCCCGCCTCTTTCCATGCTGCCTTTTCCTGCATCAGGGGGTTCCTTGGGAAGGCTTTCATCTCGCAAATGAGAATTATTCTCAGTTGCAGATAGGCAGCTTTCCCCGGCCCGTCAAGCGGATATCTCCGCAGCATGTTGAGGGGGCAAATCCCCTCTACCCAAGCTCTCGTGTTGGCCCTATAGTAGCTGTGGATAACTTGCTCACAGGATCAAGGGGGAGGCCGATGCGCTGTCCGTTTTGCGGAAGTCTGGAAACACAGGTGAAGGATTCGCGCCCTGCCGAGGATAATGCCGCGATCCGCAGGCGCCGCCTCTGCCCGGCCTGCGGCGGGCGCTTCACCACCTATGAGCGGGTCCAGCTCAGGGATCTGGTGGTGCTGAAATCCAACGGCCGGCGCGAAACCTTCGATCGCGACAAGCTCGAACGCTCGATCCGCATCGCGCTGCAGAAGCGCCCGATCGAGCCCGAGCGCATCGATCAGATGATCTCGGGCATCGTGCGCCGGCTCGAAAGCATGGGCGAAACCAACATCCCCTCCAAGACCATCGGCGAGATCGTGATGGAGAGCCTCGCGCGGATCGATACCGTGGCCTATGTGCGCTTTGCCAGTGTCTACAAGAATTTCCAGGCGGCGGATGATTTCGACAAGTTCGTGAGCGAGCTGCGCCCCCCCGCCGACAGTGACGACAGCAAAGAGTGAGCAACGCACCCGAGCCCGATCAGGTTGATGCGCGCCACATGCGCCATGCGCTTGTGCTGGCGGCGCGGGGGCTTGGCAATGTCTGGCCCAATCCCGCCGTCGGCTGCGTGATCGTGAAGGAGGGCCGGGTGATCGCCCGGGGCCACACGCAGCCCGGCGGCCGCCCGCACGCCGAGGCGGTGGCGCTCGAGCGCGCCGGAGAAGCGGCGCGCGGCGCCACCGTTTACGTGACGCTCGAGCCCTGCGCCCATCAGGGCAAAACGCCGCCTTGCGCGGCGGCGCTGGTGAAGGCTGGCGTGGCGCGGGTGGTTTCGGCGCTGGAGGATCCCGATCCGCGCGTGGCCGGGCGCGGCCACGAGATGCTGCGCCGCGCCGGGATCGCGGTGGAAACGGGGGTGCTGGCCGGGGAAGCGGCGGCGCTCAACAGGGGCTTCCTCATGCGTGTGCGCGCCGGGCGGCCGATGCTGACGCTGAAGCTCGCCACCAGCTTTGACGGCCGCATCGCCACCGCCACCGGCGAAAGCCGCTGGATCACCGGCGAGGCGGCGCGGCGCGAGGTGCATCTGATGCGCGCGCGCCATGATGCGGTGATGGTGGGCGGAGCCACGGCACGCGCCGATGATCCCGCGCTCACCGTGCGCGGCCTCGGCATCCGCCGCCAGCCGCTGCGCATCGTGGTGAGCCGGGCCCTCGATCTGCCGCTTTCGGGGAAACTTGCGGCCACCGCACGCGACGTGCCGCTCTGGATCTGCCACGGGTCGGGCGCGCCGCAGGAGCTTCGCGCGGCCTTCGAGGGGCTCGGCGCGCGGCTGATCGAAGTGCCGTCCCGCCCCAGGGGCATGCTTGATGTGGGTGCGATGATGCAGGCGCTCGGGGAGGCCGGGCTTACCCGCATCTTCTGCGAGGGCGGCGCGGGGCTTGCCGCTTCGCTTCTCGGTGCAGACGCGGTGGACGATCTCGTGGGCTTCACCGCCGGGCTGGTGCTCGGGGGCGACGGCTTGCCGGCGATCGCCCCGCTTGGCCGTGCACGCCTCGCGCAGGCCCCGCGTTTCCGGCTTGCCGAGGCGCGCGCCATCGGGGGCGATGTGATGCACCGCTGGGAGAGGGCGCGCGGGGAAAGCCCTTGTTAGTTGGCAGAGCGCGTCGCGTATGATCGAATTTTCCTCGCCCGGGGCGCAGAGCGGCCCGGGCATGCGCCCGCCCGCCCCGTCACCCCGAAGGGGTGCCGATGATGCGTTGGCGCGCCTCTGGCGCGACGGCGGGCGCATGCCCTCCGTCGGAGGCTCCAGGCACCCGGTCATCCGTTACATGCTCGAATGGTTTTGTTCAGGTGCCGTAGGCGGGCGCGCGCGATTTCACCTCTTCGGCCGCGGCAATCAGCGCATCGGCGATGAAATCCTGCTCGGCCGCGGTGAGGCGGGCGGGCAGGCGCATGTCGCAGGCGCGCATCAGCATGGCGCGGGTCTTTGGAAGCTCGGGGATCTCGCCGATGAACTGCCAGTTCCAGAAGGCGCGGGCGTTGTCCTTCGACATGCCGAACACCTGCACCCCCACGCCGCGCGCCCTTGCTGCATCCATGTAGGCGAGGGTTTCCTCGTCGTCAAAGCCCACCAGATTGAACTGGATCGAATCGGGCGCGCGCGCTTCGGCGGCGAGCGGCGCGGGCACCGAGAGCCAGGGGGAGGCATCGAGGCGGGCCGCCACGCGATCATGCCCGGCGCGGCCATCGCGCACCCGGCGCGGGATCTCGCCAAGCTGGGGGCGGATCACGGCGGCGGAGAGATTGTGCATGCGCATGTTGTAGAGCGGCAGGCGGTTCTGCCAGTGGGCGAAGCGCTCGTGCACCACCGGGTGCTTCTTCCAGTTGTGCTCGTAAGCCCCTGACATGATGATCATTTTCGCGATCAGATCGGCATCGTCGGTAATCACCATGCCGCCTTCGCCTCCGTTCACCAGCTTGTAGGATTGAAACGAGAAGCAGCCCATCTTCCCCAGCGTGCCGATATTGCGCCCATGCCATTTCGTGCCGAGCGAATGGGCCGCATCCTCGATCACGGGTATGCCGCGGGCATCGCAAAGCGCCATGATGGCGTCCATGTCGGAGGTATGGCCGCGCATGTGGCTGATCAGCACCGCATCGGCGCCCTGATCGAGCTTCGCGGCGAAGTCCTCCATGTCGATGCGGAAATTTCTGCCCACCTCCACCAGCACCGGTCGGCAATCGGCGTGGACGACCGCCGAAGGCACGGCGGCGAAGGTGAAGGCGGGGATGAGCACGCGCGCGCCCCGTGGCAGATCGAGGGCCTTCAGCGCGAGGAACAGGGCATTCGAGCAGGAGGAAACAGCAAGCGCGAAGCGGCTGCCCATCATTTCCGCGAATTCGGCCTCGAGCAGGCTGACCGGGCTGTCGGACGGGGCGGTATAGCGGAAGAGATCGCCCGATTGCAAAAGCCGCTCGATCTCGGCGCGCGCTGCTGCGGGGATCGGCTCGGCCGCGTGCACATCAGGGGCGGTCTGCGTGTGGGGCGGGGTATTCGTGCTCGACATGTTCGTTTTTCCCGAAAGTTGTTTTCAGGAAAACTGTAGATCAAATGGTCAGGAAGGCAATGGTTAATCTTTGCTCGGCAAAGGGCTGCCGAGGGTGGCTGGCAAAGGCTGAGTGGGCTGCGCGCATTGCTTCCGGCCCCCGCCCGCGCCCCCGGGGATACTTGCCGACCAGTGATGGGGTGGGGGATGGCCTCTAAAGCCCGACGCGATCCCGCAGGGCGAACCATGTCATGGCAAGCGCCAGCACCGGCTGGGAAAGGAGGCGCCCGCCGGGGAAGGGGGGCACGGGCAGGCGGGCGAGGAGATCGAAGCGCGTGGTATCGCCCCCGATCGCCTCGGCGATGATGCGCCCGGCCATGGTGGCGAGCGCGAGGCCGTGGCCCGAATAGCCGGAGGCGTTCCAGATGTTGGGCTGGCTGCGCAGGAAGCAGGGCAGGCGGGTGGTGGTAATGGCGAGCGTGCCGCCCCAGGCGTATTCGATCTTCACGTCTTCAAGCTGGGGAAAGACCTCGAGCATCGGCTTGCGCACCTTGGCGGTGATATCGCGGGGGAAGCGCGTGCCGTAGCTTTCGCCGCCGCCGAAGAGGAGGCGGCCATCCTCGGAGAGGCGGAAGTAATTGATGACGAACCTGCTGTCGGCCACGGCGTGATCGCGGGTGAGGACCTCGCCGACGCGCTCGCCGAGGGGCTCGGTGGCGACGATGAAATTGTTGATCGGCATCACGCGGGCCCCCACCTTGCGATCGAGCCCGGCGAGATAGCCGTTGCAGGCCAGCACCACATGATCGGCCAGCACCCGGCCGCGATCGCTGCGCACGGTGGCGGGCTGGCCGTGGCGGATATGGTGGACGGGGCTTTCCTCGAAGATGCGCACCCCGGCCTTTGTGGCGGCGCGGGCGAGGCCGAGCGCGTAGCGCAGCGGGTGCAGGTGGCCCTCGCCGTGATCGAGCGTGCCGCCCTGATAGGCCTCGCTTCTGATCAGATCGCGGATGGCGGCGCGATCGAGGGGTTCGATCTTGTCGTAGCCGTATTCGCGCGCGAGATGCTCGGCCTCGCGATACTGGGCGGGGAGATCTCTGGCGTGCCAGTTGGCATGGATGACGCCGGGGCGGTAGGCGGCGTCGGGGGCGTGTTCGGCCACGAGGCGCAGGGTGAGGGCCTTGGCCTCTTCGGCGATGTCCCACAGGCCGTGAGCGGCTTCCTTGCCGAGCTTCCTTTCAAGCTCCGATTGCGGGCGGTTGTAGCCGCCGCCCATCTGCCCGCCGTTGCGCCCCGAGGCGCCGAAGCCCACGCGCTGGGCATCGAGGAGCACCACGTCATGCCCCGCCTCGGCAAGGTGGAGCGCGGCCGAAAGCCCGGTGTATCCGGCGCCGATCACGCAGATATCGGCGCGGGTTTCGCCCTTGAGGCGGGGGAACGGGGCCAACAGCGGCGCGGTGGCGGCATACCAGCTTTCGGGATATTCGCCGCGCCGGTCGTTCTTGTAGAGAAGGCTGCTCATCGGGTTCGTCTCACATGAAGGGCTATACGCTCAGCAGGAGGTGTTCGCGCTCCCAAGGGCTGATAA
Organism: Paracoccaceae bacterium; assembly: GCA_027030435.1. Taxonomy (GTDB): domain Bacteria; phylum Pseudomonadota; class Alphaproteobacteria; order Rhodobacterales; family Rhodobacteraceae; genus WFVA01. Next base: position 575 of record JALVEX010000331.1, on the reverse strand, counting down.
CCTGCAGGAACTCGGCATGTTCCGCCGCCTTGACGGTGGCATAGACGCGGCAGAAATCCTCTGTCAGGATCTTTCGGATATCGGCGGCCTGGTTGAAAAGCTCGAGAGCCTCGCCGAGGTTGCGCGGGATGCCCTCATCGCCCGAATAGGCATCGCCGCGGTGCTGGGCGTCGGGGCGCTTTTCCTCCCTCAGGCCGAGATAGCCGCAGGCGAGGCTGGCGGCGATGCCGAGATAGGGGTTGCAATCCATGCCGGCGAGGCGGTTTTCGATGCGCCGGCTCTCGGGGCCCGATATGGGGATGCGGATACCGGCGGTGCGGTTGTCGCGCGACCAGACGAGATTGATCGGCGCGGCCTGATCCTTGACGTAGCGGCGGTAGCTGTTGACGTATGGGGCGAGCACCGCGATCACCGAGGGCAGGTGATTTTGCAGCCCGGCGATGAAATGGAAGAAGGCATCGGTTTCGCCGCCCTGGGGGCCGGAGAAGATGTTCTGCCCGGTTTCGCGATCCACCACCGAATGGTGGATGTGCATGGCGCTGCCGGGCTCGCCCTCGATCGGCTTGGCCATGAAG
>JALVEX010000330.1 GCA_027030435.1 Paracoccaceae bacterium | reverse complement strand
ATTCACAGCAGGTGAAGGAGCTTGAGGAAACACTTGGGCAGAAGCTCGTCGAACGCGGGAGGGGGGGCGTCCGGCTTACTCCGATGGGCCGCGAGATCGCCGAGCGGGCGAGAAGAGTGCTCGCCGATGTGCGCGACATGGAAAATCACGCCAGAAGCCGGCGCGCGCGCCTTTCCGGGCGGCTGGCGCTTGGCGTGATACCCTCGATTGCCCCCTATATTCTGCCCGCTTTGCTGCCGCTTCTGCGCCGCGAGTATCCCGATCTCGAACTGGAACTGCATGAAGCACAAACCGACGTGATCCTTGAAGAGCTGGCCGATGGCCGCCTCGATCTGCTGCTTCTGGCGCTGCCGATCGAAGGTGCACATTTGCAATCATTTCCCCTTTTCGAAGATCCCTTCCTTCTGGCGGTGCCTGATGGAATGGAACTGCCCCGCCCCGCGCCCTGCCTGCCGGAGCTGATGGCCGGCCACCGGCTGCTCCTTCTGGAGGAGGGCCACTGCCTGCGTGATCAGGCGCTTGCCGTCTGTGCTCTCAGGGAACGCGGGCGCATCGATACTTTCGGTGCGTCCACCCTTTCCACCATCGTGCAGATGGTGGCGGCGGGGCTCGGGATCACGCTGCTGCCGGAAATGGCGGCGGCGGTGGAGGGGCGCACGGAAGGGGTTGAACTGTTGCGCATTGCCCCGCCCGAGCCGAGCCGCACCGTGGGCCTTGCCTGGCGGCGGGCTTCGCCTTTGGAGGATGATTTTCGAGCCTTTGGCGAGGTTGTGCGCCGCGCGCAGGAGGGGCTCGCTGCCGCCCCCAAATGAAAGAGGCCCCCGCCTGAGCGGAAGCCTCGCGATGCTCTGGCCTGGCCCTGATCTCTTATTCAGGATCCTTGGTGAAGCGCAGATAGGGCAGCACCACCTCGACTTCGCCGAATTTTTCCTTCGCCTGTTCGTCATCGAGGCCGAGCGCCACGATCACCTTTTCGCCATCGTGCCAGTTGGCGGGTGTGGCGACAGGGTATTTGTCAGACAGCTGGATCGCATCGAGCGCCCGCAGGATCTCATCGAAATTGCGGCCGACCGACATCGGATAGATCAGCATCAGGCGGATCTTCTTGTCGGGGCCGATGATGAAGGTGGTGCGCACGGTGGCCGAATCCGCCGCCGTGCGACCATCGGGCAGATAGGCATCGGCGGGCAGCATGTCATAGAGCTTGGCGACCTTGAGGCTGCTGTCGTCGATGATCGGAAAATTGACCTTCTTGCCCGAAACTTTCTCGATATCGGCAATCCATTTCTTGTGCTCTTCCACACTGTCCACGGAAATGCCCATCACCTTCGTGTTGCGCTTCTCGAATTCATCGGCGAGCGCGGCAACGGCGCCGAATTCGGTGGTGCAGACAGGGGTGAAATCCTTGGGGTGGGAGAAGAGAATCGCGTAGCTGTCGCCGATCCATTCATGCAGGTGAACCTCGCCCATCTGGGTCTCGGCAGTGAAATCGGGGGCTACGTCATTGATGCGAAGTGCCATTTTCTCTTTCCTTTCCTGTTTTCGGTTGTCTGATTATCCACATGTCAGGCCGACAGCGGCAGGCCCTTGGTGCGGCTCCGAATCGATATATAGGAGATTGCCGGGCAATTTAGAATGGTTCTCATTCGGGCAGACTGCCGCATCACCCCTACCCCTTGCACCCGGTTTCGGGGAGTGACAGGGTGAGCGCGAAAACTGACGGAGGCCGATATGCTCGAAAAGCGCAAGTTCTACATCAATGGCGAATGGATCGATCCACATGAGGGCAGAGATCTGGAAGTGATCGATCCTTCCAACGAGGAGCCCTTTGCAATCATCTCGCTCGGGGGTCAGGCCGATACGGATGCGGCTGTCGCGGCGGCAAAAGCGGCGCTGCCGGCATGGTCGGCCACAACGCGGGAAGAGCGGCTGGCGCTTCTTGAGAAGCTGCTTCAGGCCTACAAGGCTCGGTCAGAGGATCTGGCGCAGGCCATGAGCCGGGAAATGGGCGCGCCGATTGATTGGGCGCGCTCGGCGCAGGTGGGAGCCGGCAGCTGGCACCTGCAGGGCTTCATCGACGCGCTGAAGGATTTCACCTTCGAATACGAGTATGCGCCCGGCGAGCACCACATCAGGGAGCCGATCGGCGTGGCCGGGCTGATC
>JALVEX010000329.1 GCA_027030435.1 Paracoccaceae bacterium | reverse complement strand
CAGCGCCTCGGCGAGGATCCGATCGCCCTCCTCGATCGCATCCACCACCCCGCCGCAGGCCTGGGCCTCCACATCCACGCCGATGGCGCGGAAGGCAAGCTCGCGCTGGAAGGCGCGGCTGGCGACGGTCGCCGGCGTGGCGAACAGCGCCACATGCTTCACCGCCACCTCGCGGGGCGGGGAATTGTCGCCCCATTTGCGCTCGGTCAGCGCCTCGATCAGCGGCACGAACACGCCGAGCACCCGCTTGCCCGGCGGCAGGCCCTCTTCCTGGATGCGGCGGAGCGCCGCGGCGCTGGCGGTGTTGCAGGCGAGGATCACCAGATCCACCCCCTCCTCCCAGATCCGCTCGACCGCCGCCCTGGTGAGGCGATAGACATCCTCGGCATCGCGCACCCCGTAGGGCGCGTGGGCGCTGTCGGCATAATAGACGAGCGGCAGATCCGGCAGGCGCTTCCTGACCGCCTCCCAGACCGTGAGCCCCCCGAGCCCGGAATCGAATATGCCGACAGCCATTTCCCTTGCCTTCCTGCGCGCATCACTCCCTGCGCGGGCCATACACGGGCACGGGCGAAACCGCAATGGCCGGCGCCGGGGCGCGACCCTATTGCGCGGCCATGGGCGCGGCCTCCCCGCCCTTCCCGAAGGCTTCCAGCAGCTCCGCGCGCCGCTTCGCCGCCCGCTCCATCGCCTCGGCCTTCACCGGCCCGAAGCCGCGAATCTCGAGCGGCAGTTCGAAAAGCGCCACGGCGATATCGCGGGTCTCGGGCGTGACGCGGGGCAGGATCGCCTCCATGTCGGCCTCATATTGCCGCAAGAGCGCGCGCTCGGCGCGCCGCTCGGCGCTCAGGCCGAAGGGATCGAAGGGCGTGCCCCGCAGGCCCCTGAGGCGCGCCAGGAGCCGGAAAACGGGCAGGATCCATTGCCCGAAGCGGCGCTTCTTCGGCCGCCCGTCGGCCCCCTTTCGCGCCAGAAGCGGCGGGGCGAGGTGGAATTCCATGCGAAAATCGCCCTCGAATTCCGCCCGCGCCTTCTCCGCCGTTTCCAGATGCAGCCGGGCGACCTCGTATTCGTCCTTGTATGCGAGGAGCTTGTGCCAGCCCTTGGCAACCGCCTCGCGCAGGCGGTCGTCCTCGATCGCCTCGAGGCGCGCGAGGTAGCGCCGCTTCAGCGCCTCGTTCTGCCAGAGGGCAAGGTGATCGGCCCTGAAGGCGATCTTTTCGACGAGCGTTTTCGGCTTTTCCACCACCTTGGGCGCAATGAGCCGCGCCGCTTCCTCGGGGTGCAGGAAGGCCCAGCGGCCGATCTCGAAGGCACGCCGGTTTTCCGCCACCCGCGCGCCGTTGAGCTCGATCGCGCGCAGGATCGCGGCCTCCGTGAGCGGCACCAGCCCCGCCTGCCAGGCCGCGCCCAGAAGCATCATGTTGGAATAGATGCTGTCGCCCAGAAGAGCGCGGGCCAGCGCCGTGGCATCGAACATGTGAAGCCGCTCGCGCAACCGCGCCTCGAGCTGGAGCTTCAGCCGGTCGGCGGGGATGGTGAAGCCCGGATCGCGGGTGAAATCGCCGGTGATGATCTCATGGGCATTGACCACCGCGCCGGTGCGCCCGGGGCGCATCAGGCCGATTGTCTTCGCGCCCGCCGTCACCACCAGATCGCCGCCGATCACCGCATCGGCCTCGCCGGTGGCCACGCGGATGGCGCTGATATCCTCCGGCCGCTCGGCGATGCGGCAGTGGATATGCACCGCGCCCCCCTTCTGCGCGAGCCCCGCCATTTCCATCATCCCCGCGCCCTTCTCGTCAAGCCGCGCGGCCATGGCCATGATGGCGCCGATCGTCACCACGCCGGTGCCGCCCACCCCGGTGATGACCACATTCCACGTGCCCTCGATCGCGGGCAGATCGGGCTCGGGAAGGTGGGGGATGTCGATCTCGGCGGTGGCCTGCTTGCGGATCTGCGCGCCGTGCAGGCTCACGAAGCTCGGGCAGAAGCCCCGGACGCAGGTGAAATCCTTGTTGCAGCTGCTCTGATCGATGGCGCGCTTGCGGCCGAATTCCGTTTCCACCGGCACGATGGATACGCAATTGGACTGCACCCCGCAATCGCCGCAGCCCTCGCAGATATCGGGATTGATGAAGATGCGCTCGTCCGGATCGGGAAAGAGGCCGCGCTTGCGGCGCCGGCGCTTCTCGGCGGCGCAGGTCTGCACGTAAAGGATGACGGACACACCCTTGATCTCGCGGAATTTCCGCTGCACCTCCATCAGATCCTCGCGGCGGTGGAACTCGACACCCGAGGGGAAGGCGGATCTGTCGATCTCCTCCTTTTCGTCATGAACCACCGCCACGTGGCGCACGCCCATGGCCATCACCTCGCGGGCGATGCGCGGGGCATCGAGATCGCCCTCGTTCTTCTGCCCGCCGGTCATGGCGACGGCATCGTTGTAGAGGATCTTGTAGGTGATGTTGGTGCCCGCGGCGAGGGCGGCGCGGATTGCCTGCACGCCGGAGTGGTTGTAGGTGCCGTCGCCCAGATTCTGAAACACGTGCTCGCGCTTCGAAAACGGCGCCTCGCCCATCCAGTTCGCCCCCTCGCCGCCCATCTGGGTAAAGCCGATGGTGCCGCGATCCATCCATTGCACCATGTAATGGCAGCCGATCCCCGCATAGGCGCGGCTGCCTTCGGGGATCTTGGTGGAGGTATTGTGCGGGCACCCCGAGCAGAACCACGGCAGGCGCGTGGCGATCTCCTCGGCGTTATCGGCTTTCCTGGCCTCATCAATGGCTTGCAGACCGGCCTTGATGCGATCCGTGCCGCGCCCCTCCTCGATCAGGATCTGCCCGAGCTTCTCGGCGATCATCACCGGATCGAGCGCGTAGCGGGTGGGGAAAAGCTCCAGCCTGCGGCCGTTTTCCCAGGTATCGCCCTTGTGCCAGCCGTAGATGCGCCGGCCGCGGCGATCCTCGAAGATCGCCTCCTTGGCCTGCACCTCGATCAGCTTGCGCTTTTCCTCCACCACGACGATGAGATCGAGCCCCTCGGCCCATTCATGGAAGCTTGCCATGTCCAGAGGCCATGTCTGGCCCACCTTGTAGGTGGTGATGCCGAGGCGCTCGGCCTCGCGTTCGTCGATCCCCAGAAGATCGAGCGCATGCACCAGATCGAGCCAGTTCTTGCCCGCCGAGACGAAGCCGATCTTCGCCCCGGGCTTGCCCCAGACGCGCCGATCGATGCGGTTGGCGCGGGCAAAGGCCTCGGCGGCGAAGCGCTTGTAATCGATCATCCGCGCTTCCTGCGCCACCGGGGTATCGACAAGGCGGATGTTGAGCCCGCCCTCGGGCATGGCGAAATCGGGGCGCACGAACTGCATCCTGTCGGGGCGGCCATCGACAACCGCCGTGGCCTCGATCGTGTCCTTCATCGTCTTCAGCCCCACCCAGACGCCGGCAAAACGCGAGAGCGCCCAGCCATAGAGGCCGAAATCGAGGATCTCCTGCACGCCCGCAGGCGAGAGCACCGGCATGTAGGCATCCACCATCGCCCAATCGGACTGGTGCAGCGTGGTGGAGCTTTCGCCGGTGTGGTCATCGCCCATGGCCATCAGCACGCCGCCGTGGGGGCTGGTGCCGGCCATGTTGGCATGGCGCATCACGTCGCCCGAGCGATCCACCCCCGGCCCCTTGCCATACCAGAGCGCAAACACGCCGTCATATTTCCCCTCGCCGCGCAGCTCCGCCTGCTGGCTGCCCCAGATGGCGGTGGCGGCGAGATCCTCGTTGAGGCCGGGCTGGAAGAGGATGTCGTTTTCACTCAGGATCCTGCCCGCGCGGCTCATCTGCAGATCCACCGCGCCAAGGGGCGAGCCGCGATAGCCGGTGACGTATCCGGCCGTGTTGAGCCCCGCCGCGCGATCGCGCGCCTTCTGCATCAGCATGAGGCGCACCAGCGCCTGGGTGCCATTGAGAAGCACCGGCGATTTTTCCAGATCGAAACGGTCCTCGAGGCTCACATCGGCCAGCTTCATCGCATCTCCTCCCTTGCGACATTCTAGCACGATTTTAGGTCAAAATGACTGACCCGCATAGGAAAAACTTTGTGAATCAGGTGATTGCATGTGTTAAGGAAATACGGGTAATTCTGTGCCCCGGAAAGGCGCTCTGGTGAAGGTTTGGTAAAGTCATGGATTGGGACAAGCTAAGAATATTTCACGCCTGCGCGGAGGCCGGCAGTTTCACCCACGCGGGCGAGGTGCTGCACCTCTCGCAATCGGCCATCAGCCGCCAGATCCAGGCGCTTGAGGAGAGCCTCAACGTCACCCTTTTTCACCGCCACGCCCGCGGCCTGATTCTCACCGAACAGGGCGAATTCCTGTTTGATGCGACGAAAGCGATGAGCCACCGCCTCGAGGCGGCGATGGCCCGCATCCGCGACAGCAAGGAAGAGATCTTCGGCCATCTGCGGGTAACGACGACAACCGGCTTCGGCTCGCTCTGGCTCGCCCCCCGCCTGCCGCATCTCTACGAGAATTATCCCGAGCTGAAGATCGATCTGATGCTCGAGGAGCGGGTGCTCGATCTGCCCATGCGCGAGGCTGATGTGGCGATTCGCATGAAGGAGCCGAGCCAGGCCGATCTCATCCGCAAGAAGCTGATGGGCGTGCACATGCGCCTCTACGCGACACGCGATTACCTCGAAAGACACGGCACCCCGGAGCGCCCCGAGGATCTTTCCGGCCATCGCCTCATCAGCCAGAGCGTGAGCTCCCAGCAGGTCACCGCCGGCAATTCCTTCGTGCAGAAGCTGCTCACCCATGACGTGCGCTCGCTGCTCACGGTCAACAATTATTTCGGCGTCCTGCAGGCGGTGCGCAACAATCTCGGCATCGGAGTGTTGCCCGATTACCTCACCGAGGATTTTCCGAATCTGGTCCGCGTGCTGCCGGAACTGGAATCAAAGGAGGTTCCTGTTTTTCTCGCCTATCCGGAAGAATTGAGAAATTCCCGCAGAATCAAGGTTTTCCGGGATTTCGTGGTGGATGAGGTGATGGCCCACCGAAAGCGTGTCCGCAGCGAAGAGGAAAAAGCCATGAACTGAGCGCATGGCGGCTATGCTGCTATGCGGCAATTTTGCCCTTGATCCCACCCTCTGCACACCCTAAATCATTTCGCGAAGGCAGCATTTATGCTTTCATACCTCCCTGTTGGACTTCGGCCGAGCTTTCTGCTCGGCCTTTTTTTTTCGTCATTGCGCAAGGCTCGTGCCAAAGGCGCGGGCGCAGCCCCAGGCCGCCCTGCCCCGCCTTGGGGCCGTTCATCCCGGCAAGCCCGCGTCTTTCGCCCCTGCGCGTTTCTCTGCCGCGAGCAGGAAGGCGGCGAGCAGCAGCAGGGCGGCGAGGAAATTGAGGTTGAGCGCCAGCGGCTGGCCCAGCAGGACAAGCGGCAGGATTTCAACCAGAAGCACAATCCTGAACCAGCGGGAATCGATCTCCCCTGCCCCATTCGTGAAGCGGAATGCAGCCGCCAGCACGGCCAGCAGGAAGGGGGTATCGTAGAGCATGATGTAGGGGCTGGTGAAAAAGGCGGCGGCGGTGGCGGGGATCCAGAAGCGCGCCTCTGGGTTTTCCCGGTAGCGATGGGCCAGGAAGGCGACGATCGCAGCCAGCATCAGGAAATGCGCCGCGAGCGCCAGGGGGCCGGGCAGGCCGAGGGCCTGCATGAGGGCATGAAAGGAGGCGATCCACTCGCGATTGAAATGCGCGCCCTGAAGATAGGCCCCGGCCGTTCGCATGCCGCCGAGGAAATCCTCCCAGATCCCGAAGCCGTATGCGAGGCCGAGCCCGCCGATCACGGCCAGGGCGATCAGGAGCGCCGGCAGCAGGCTCTGGGGCCAGCGGCGCAGGAAGAAGGCAAACAGGATCACCCCGCCGATATGGGGCTTGGCGGCGGCGAGGGTGAGGAGCGCGAGCGGGCGGAAGATCTCGCTTGGCGGGCGCGCCATCGCCAGCAGGATGAAGGCGAGCAGCAGGGGGGTGGGATGGCCGAAGGCGAGCGGAATGGAAAGCGGCAGCACCGAAAGCAGGATCAGCGCGCGATGATGCGGGCGGTAGAAACGCCAGAGGGCGAAATAGCAGAGGCCAAGGCCGAGAAAGCCGTTGACGAGATAGGCGGCGCGTGGCGCAAACAGGGCGAGGAACTGCACCCAGGGCAGCAGGAGCGGCGGGTAGAACCAGGGCAATTCCTCCGCAGCGCCGTAGTGCGCGCGATAGCGGGCAACGAACCGGGCCGGGTCGTAAAGGATGTCGGTTTCCCCGGCATTGGCGAGTGTGCCGGCAAGGTGGAAGGTGTGGAAATCGAAGATCCCGTAGCGCTCCCACAAAAGCGCCTTCAGGATCAGGAAGGCGAAGGGCAGCCCGGCGAAGATCAGGAACAGCGGATTGCGTGTCATGTCATGCTTTCCGATCACCCGCCCCGCGCCGGCCGGCCGCGGCGCCCTGCCCATTCCTGCCCACACCTGCCGCCACCATAAGCAAGGGGGCGCGCGGGGCAAAGCGAAAAGCAGAACGCTCCGCCCCCTGCCGCCTTGCCCATGAAGGCGCCGGCTTCGGCAGGGCTTTCGAAGCATCCGCCGCCCCATTCCCGGCGTAAAAATCCCACCCACGGGGCGGGAAGGGCGAAAAAGCGCATTCCCTCCCGCGCGGGCATGGCCTAAAAGGCGCCCGAGTGGCGCGCCTTGAAGGGGTCGGATCGAGAATGCAGGAACCGGAAATCACCGAAGAGCTGATCGAGGCCCACGGGCTGAACGCGCAGGAATATGCCGAGATCCTGCGCCTCCTCAATCGCCCGCCCACCTTCACCGAGCTTGGCATCTTCTCGGCCATGTGGAACGAGCACTGCTCCTACAAATCCTCGAAGAAATGGCTGCGCACGCTGCCGACCGAGGGGCCGCAGGTGATCTGCGGCCCCGGCGAGAACGCGGGCGTGGTGGATATCGGCGATGGCCAGGCGGTGGTGTTCAAGATGGAAAGCCACAACCACCCCTCCTATATCGAGCCCTACCAGGGCGCGGCCACGGGCGTGGGCGGTATCCTGCGCGACGTGTTCACCATGGGCGCGCGCCCCATTGCGGCGATGAACAGCCTCTCCTTCGGCGCCCCCGAGCATCCGAAGACCCGCCAGCTTGTGCATGGCGTGGTGGAAGGGATCGGCGGCTACGGCAATTGCTTCGGTGTGCCCACCGTAGGGGGCGAGGTGCGCTTCCACGCGGCCTATAACGGCAACTGCCTCGTCAACGCCTTCGCCGCCGGCCTCGCGGATGCGGACAGGATCTTCTACTCCGCCGCCTCGGGCGTGGGCCGCCCGGTCGTCTATCTCGGCGCCAGGACGGGGCGTGACGGCGTGGGCGGGGCCACCATGGCCTCGGCCGAATTCGATGATCAGATAGAGGAAAAGCGCCCCACCGTGCAGGTGGGCGATCCCTTCACCGAAAAGCGGCTGATGGAAGCCTGCCTCGAGCTCATGGAAACCGGCGCGGTGGTGTCGATCCAGGACATGGGCGCGGCCGGGCTCACCTGCTCGGCCGTCGAGATGGGCGACAAGGGCGGGCTTGGCATCCGCCTCGATCTCGAACGCGTGCCGGTGCGCGAGGAGGGCATGAGCGCCTACGAAATGATGCTTTCGGAAAGCCAGGAGCGGATGCTGATGGTGCTCGATCCGGCGAAGGAGGCCGAGGCCAGGGCGGTATTCGAGAAATGGGATCTCGATTTCGCCATCGTCGGCGAAACCATCGCCGAGGATCGCTTCCTGATCCTGCACAATGGCGAAGTGAAGGCCGATCTGCCGCTGAGGGCGCTTTCGGGCAACGCGCCGGAATATGATCGCCCCTGGGTGGAGGCGCCCCCGCCCCCGCCCCTCGGCGACGTGCCCGAGGTGGATCCGATCGAAGGGCTGAAGGCGCTGATCGCCTCGCCCAATTACGCTTCCAAACACTGGGTCTACCAGCAGTATGACAGCCAGGTGATGGCCGACACGATCCGCACCCCCGGGCTTGGCGCGGGCATCGTGCGGGTGCATGGCACGAGGAAAGCGCTCGCCTTCACCTCCGACGTGACCCCGCGCTACGTGGCGGCCGATCCCTTCGAGGGCGGCAAGCAGGCGGTGGCGGAAGCATACCGCAATCTCACCGCCGCCGGCGCGCTGCCCTTGGCCACCACCGACAATCTCAATTTCGGCAATCCCGAAAAGCCCGAGATCATGGGCCAGTTCGTGGGCGCCATCAAGGGCATCGGCGCGGCGGTGGCGGCGCTCGACATGCCGATCGTTTCGGGCAATGTGAGCCTTTACAACGAGACCGACGGCGAGGCGATCCTGCCCACCCCCACCATCGGTGCGGTGGGGCTGATCGGCGATGTTGATGCGGCGATCACCGGCACGCCGCGCGAGGGCCATGTGCTCCTGTTGCTCGGCGGCGAGGGCGCGCATCTCGGCCAGTCGGCGCTGCTGGCGGAGATGTGGGGGCGCGCGGAAGGCCCGCCGCCGCCGGTGGATCTGGCGGCCGAGAAGCGCCACGGCGATTTCATCCGCGCCCATCACGCGCTGATCGAGGCCTGCACCGACATCTCCGACGGCGGGCTGGCGCTCGCGGCCTTCGAGATGGCCGAGGCGGCCGGGATCGGCATGGTGCTGGAGCCCGCCTCCACGCCCGCGCTTTTCGGCGAGGATCAGGCGCGCTACCTGATCGCCACCGATTTCGACAGCGCCGAGGCTCTGATGGTGGAAGCCGGCAAGGCGGGCGTGCCGCTGGCCGCTGTCGGGCGTTTCGGCGGCGATATGGTGCGCCTTGGCGAGAGCCAGGCGCCGCTCGAGGAGCTCTCGCGCCTCTACCGCGAGAGCTTCGCCGCGAAGGTCACCTGAAGATAACCTGAAGATCACCTGAAGGCGGCGCTTACTCGGCCGCACGCGGCCGAGCCGCATCCTCTCCGCCGCCGGCGGTCTCATCATCCTGCCCGCCGCCCTGAAGCGCCTGCATGGCCTGATGCTGGGAGAGGAACACCTCGCCCGTCAGTTCATCCAGGAAATGGGTGCGCTTCAGGCGATCCATCACCGGGCCCTTCACCTCGCTCAGATGCAGCTTCACGCCGAGGCTTTTCAGCCGCTCGTTGATGGCCTCGAGCGATTCGAGCGCGCTCATGTCGATCTCGTTCACTGCCGGGCACATCAGGATCACGTGCCTCAGCCCCTCGTTGCCCACCACCCGATCATAGATGTAATCCTCGAGGAACCGCGCATTGGCGAAATAGAGGCTCTCGTCCACCCGGATGGTGAGGATCGAGGGATCGGTCTCCACCCTGTGGCGCAGCACGTTGCGGAAATGCTCGGTATCGGGCACCCGGCCCACCTCGGCGATATGGGGGCGGGATGTCTTGTAGAGATAGAGCAGGACCGAGATCAGGACGCCGGCCGAAACCCCGGCCTCCACGCCAAAGCCGAGCGTGATCAGGATGGTGGCGGCAACGGCGGCGAAATCGGCCTTGGAATAGGCCCAGGTGCGCTTCAGGATCGAGAAATCCACGAGCGTCAGCACCGCCACCACGATTGTGGCCGCGAGCGTCGCCTTGGGCAGGAAATAGAGCAGCGGGGTGAGGAACATCGCCGCGAGCAGGATGCCGATGGCGGTGAAGGCGCCGGCGGCCGGGGTCTCGGCGCCGGCATCGAAATTCACCACCGAGCGGGCGAAACCGCCTGTCACCGGATAGCCGCCCGAAACCCCGGCGGCGATATTGGAAGCGCCGAGCGCAATCAGCTCCTGATCGGGATCGACGCGCTGGCGGCGCTTGGCGGCGAGCGTCTGGGCGACCGAGATCGATTCCACGAAGCCGATGATCGAGATCAGCACCGCCGAGCCCGCAAGGCTCGTCCAGAGATCGAGATCGAAGGGCGGCAGGCCGATGGGCGGCACGCCGCTCGGGATCTCGCCCACGATCGCCACCCCGGCCTGATCGAGCCTGAGCGCCGCCGAGATCAGGGTCGTCACGATCACCGCCGCCACCGGGCCGGCCTTGGTCAGGATATCGGCCAGGCGCGGCTTCACCCCGCGCGCCAGCAGCACCGGCTTCAACCCCTTCCTCACCCAGAAGAGGAAGGCGGTGGCCGAAGCGCCGATGATCAGGGTTGGCCAGTTGGTTTCCGGCAGGTGCTCCCAGAGCGAAACCAGAAGCTGATAGAGATTGTGCCCATGCGCCTTGACGCCGAGGATGTGCTTCATCTGGCTGGTGGCGATGATCATCCCCGAGGCGGTGATGAAGCCCGCGATCACCGGGTGGCTCAGGAAATTCGCCAGAAACCCGAGCCTCAGGAGCCCCATCGCCAGCAGGAACAGCCCCGAAAGGAAGGCCAGCGCCATGGCGGCGGCGGCATATTGTGCCGGATCCTCGATGCCGAGATTGCCGATCGCGGCCGCCGTCATCAGCGAAACCACCGCCACCGGCCCCACCGCAAGCACCCGCGAGGTGCCGAAGATCGCATAGGCCACGAGCGGCAGGATGGAGGCATAGAGCCCCATCTGGGCCGGCAGCCCGGCAAGCAGCGCATAGGCGAGCGATTGCGGGATCAGCATGATGGTGACGATCACCGCCGCCACGGTATCGTTGGTGAGCGTGTCCTTGTTGTATTCCGCGCCCCATTCCAGAATCGGGAAATACCGGCGCAGGCTCGCGGGAATGCGAAGTTTGGGTTTCATGCAGGTGCTCTTCTGTTGCGGGGATCGGCAGCCCGGCCTGTGCGGGCGCTTTCAAATTTCTTCTTGCGACCGGGGCGATCGCCCGCCCCGGCCCTTTTTCACGGGCGGCGTTTCAGCCCTGATCGCTGACCGTCACCTTCTCGGGGCTGGCCATCCATTCCTTGCCCTTCAGCATGGCCTTCCAGTAGATCGGCGGCAGCATCTTTTCCTTGAGGAACCATGCCGCGCGCGAAGGCTTCTGGCCGTTGATGACGAATTTCGGGAAGCTCGGCAGCAGCTTGCCGCCATAGCCGAATTCCGCCAGCACGATCTTGCCCCGCTCCACCGTGAGCGGGCAGGAGCCGTAGCCATCATAGGCGCTGATGGCGGGCTTCCCTTCGATATCGGCCACAACGTTATCGGCCACCACCGGCGCCTGCTTGCGCGCGGCGGCGGCGGTTTTCGCATTGGGGGCGTTCATCACGTCGCCCAGTGCCCAGATGTTTTCATATTGGGTATGACGCAGGGTTTCCTTGTCCACATCCACCCAGCCGGCGGCATCGGCCAGAGGCGAGACGCGGATGAAATCGGGGGCCGTCTGGGGCGGGCAGACATGCATCATGTCGAACTCGACCTCGACGCGCTCCTTCTCGGTATCGGGCTTCGCCACTTCGAACACCGCCTTCTTCGCGGCGCCGTCAACGGCCACCAGATTGTTGAAGAAATTGAGCTTCGCGCCGTAGCGCTCCACATATTTCATCAGCGCCGGCACATATTCCTTGATGCCGAACAGCACCCCGCCGGCATTGCGGAAATCCACCTCGATATCCTTCAGCACCCCGTTGCGATACCAGTGATCGGCCGAGAGATACATCGCCTTCTGCGGCGCGCCGGCGCATTTGATCGGCATCGGCGGCTGGGTGAAGATGGCCCGCCCGCGCTTCATCTCCTGCACGAGTTGCCAGGTGTAAGGCGCGAGATCGTAACGGTAGTTCGATGTCACGCCGTTCTTGCCCAGGGTTTCCGTCAGCCCCTCGATGGCGTCCCAGTCGAGCTTCAGCCCCGGGGTGACGATCAGACGATCGTATTTCACCACCCGGCAGCCATCGAGGATCACCGCATTGTTCTGCGGCTCGAAGGCGGCAACGGCGGACTTGATCCAGTGCACCCCCTTGGGGATCAGCGAAGCCATGGTTCGCGCCGTGACGGCAGGATCAAACACCCCGCCCCCCACCAGCGTGAAACCGGGCTGATAGTAATGCACATCGGCGGGATCGATGAGCGCGATCTCGAGATCGGCGCGCCGCTTCAGCAGGCTCGCGGCCACGGCAATGCCGCCCGCGCCGGCGCCCACGATCACCACATCGAATTTCGCGTCGCCCTCATCCGTAGGCGTCTTGCCGCCGTTCAGGATACGGCGCACCACGCCGCCCATGTCATAGCCCGCGGCCTTGGTGGCGGCGAGGATCTCGGTCGGCTCCATCTTCCCAGCCTGCGCCAGCGACCACAGCGTGGTGGTGCGGGTGCCGGTGCGGCAGTAGCCCAAGATGGGCCTGGGCAGTTCGGCCAGCGCCTTGCGGAAGGCCTCCACATCCTCGTCACTCACCATGCCGCCCGAGATCGGGATCCAGCGGGTCTCCAGCCCCGCGTTCTTCGCCGCCTTCTCGATCTCCTCGAAATTGGGCTGATCGGGCGCCTCGCCATCGGGGCGGTTGCAGATGATCGAACGGAAGCCCGCCTCGCTGATCGCCTTCACATCTTCCGGCGTGATCTGCGGCGAAACCGAGATCTCCTCGTTTATCCTGCGAATATCCATGCGCGCGTTTCCTCCTCCTTGCATGTGTAAACAGGCCGGGCGCGCAGACGTGCCCCCGGCCATGATGCCCCTCCCCGGGGCTCAGAGCTTGTTGATCGGCACCTTCAGGAAAACATCGCCCTTCTCATCCGGCGGCGGGAACTCGCCCGCGCGCATGTTGACCTGGATCGAGGGGATGATCAGGCGCGGCATGTCGAGCTGGGCATCGCGCTCCTGGCGCATCCTGATGAATTCCTCCTTCGAGGTGCCGTGGCCGAAGTGGATATTGTTTTCCTTCTCTTCCTTCACCGTGGTTTCCCACATGATCTCGCGCCCGCCGGGAGCATAATCGTGGCACATGAAGAGGCGCATGTCGTCGGGCAGCGCGAGGATCTTCTGCACGCTGTCGTAGAGCTGGCCGGCGTCGCCGCCGGGGAAATCGGCCCGCGCCGAGCCCATGTCGGGCATGAAGAGCGTATCGCCCACGAAGGCGGCATCGCCGATCACATGGGTCATGCAGGCGGGCGTGTGGCCCGGTGTGTGCATGGCGAAGCCCTTCATGGTGCCGATCTCGTAGGTGTCGCCATCCTCGAACAGGATATCGAACTGGCTGCCGTCGCGCTGGAATTCGGTGCCCTCGTTGAACACCTTGCCGAAGACGTCCTGCACGATGGCGATGTTTTTGCCGATCGCGATCTTGCCGCCGAGCTTTTCCTGGATGTAGGGCGCGGCGGAGAGGTGATCGGCGTGCACGTGGGTTTCGATCTGAAGCTTGAGATCGAGATCGTTATCGCGGATGAAATCGATGATCCTGTCGGCGTGCTCATAGGCGGTGCGCCCGGCTGCGTAATCGAGATCGAGCACCGAATCCACCACCGCGCAGGCGTTGGAATTCGGATCCTTCACCACATAGGAGATGGTGTTGGTGTCTTCGTCGAAAAAGCCGGTGACTTCCGGCTTGATGCTCATGTCAACCGGGTATTTCATGGCGGTATCCTTCATGTGGTCCTCCTCATCCGAATATCTTGCAGGTGCAGGCGCTCAGGCGGCGCTGCGGGCCGCCAGGGCCAGTTCTCTTCGTTTCAGCATCAGGCGGGCGGCCAGGATGCCGGCCAGCATCGCGGCGGTGAAAATCAGCACATCGGCATTGAAAGTGCCGATCACCGGCAGCGCGCCGCCGGGGCAGAAGCCCGAGATGCCCCAGCCGATGCCGAAGATCACCGCGCCGCCCAGAAGGCGGGCATCGATCACCCGGCTGGTGGGCAGGAAGAAGCGATCCTCCTGCAAAGGGCGCGGGCGGGCCAGCACGAGGCGATAGCCGATGAAGGTGATCGCAAGCGCCCCCGCCATCACGAAGGCGAGGCTCGGATCCCAGCTGCCGGCCACATCGAAGAAATTCACCACCTTCGCCGGGTTGCCCATACCCGATATGGTGATCCCGAGGCCAAAGAGAAGGCCGAGGAGATAAGCGGAAATCAGACGCATCCCTCAGCCCCCCAGCACGTGGCGCATCACATAGACCGTGAGCGCGGTTGAAGCCATGAAGGTGAGCGTGGCGGCGATCGAGCGCTTCGAGAGCCGCGCCATGCCGCAAACACCATGGCCCGAGGTGCAGCCCGAGCCGATCGTCACCCCGATGCCGACGAGAAACCCGCCCACCACCTGCCAGGGCACGCTGGCCACCGACTGGATGGGCGGGAAACGGCCGGCGAAAAGGAGATAGACGAGCGGCGCGCTCACCATGCCGAGCACCACCATCACCCGCCAGCTCCAGTCCCGCGCGCCGGCGGGAAACAGGATGCCGGCCAGGATCCCGGTGGCGCCGAATATCCGGCCATGCAGCAGCATCAGCAGCACCGAAGCCGTGCCGATCATCGCGCCGCCGATGAGGGCAGCGTAGGGTGTGAATTCGGTTGTCATGCCTGTGCCTCCCGCCGGGCCGGGAAGCGCCGGTCATCTCCATCTCTCTCAGATTTCCGTTTCTCCGGGGCCCCCGCCCCGCCGGCCAGCGCGCCTTGAAAGGTGATCGAAATCCCCCCCGAGACGCGGGCCCATCCGATCCGTTCGGGCATGTTCGCGTTTCCTTGTTTTCGAATCCGTTCGCGCCAACAGTATATATGCAAAAAATCGAATTTGGTATGTGATCTTGTCACGGAGCGCGCCTGCCCGCGCCAACACGCCGCAGAGCATCCGGGATCGCGCGCCGGGGGATAAACGCCTCTCAGGCCGAATTCGCGAGCTTTTCCAGCTCGCTATGCTCAAGCAGCCGGACTTCTCCGCGTCGCGCCTCGATCCATCCGCGGCGGCGGAATTCCTGCAACTGGCGGGAAATCACCTCGCGCGCGGTGCCAAGCTCGGCGGCAAGATCGTGATGGGTGGCGTGGATTTCGCCATTTCCGTCGGCCAGTTTCAGGAGCTTCTGCGCCAGCCGGATATCGATCCGGCGAAAGGCGATTTCCTCGATCACGTAGAACAGATCCGAAATGCGGCGCGAATAGGCGGCAAAGACGAAATCGCGAAACTCGGCGCTTTCGGCCAGAAGGCGATCGAACACCGCGCGCGGGATCGCCGCCGCGCGCACCGCGGTTTCGGCAACGCCCTCGGCCGTGTAGCTTTCGTGGGAGAGGAGGCAGGCGGTTGTCATCACGCAGGATTCGCCTGCCTGCACCCGGTAGAGCACGATTTCACGGCCGTGCTCCGTGGTCTGCTGCACACGCACCGTGCCCTCGAGCAGGAGCAGCAGATTCTCCGCCTCCCGCCCCGGCCCGAAGATCTGCTCGCCGGCCGGGATCTGAATGATGCTCGATTCCGCCGTCAGCAGATCGCGCAGCGCGGGGGCGAGCCCGGAGAGGCCCTGAAATCTCTCAATCCAGTTCATCTTTGTTACTCCCGGATCCCGGACATGCGCGCTTCCTGATCCTCGCACATGGCCCTTACCCTGCCAAGCGGCGAGGGTGGATGCGGCATCTTGGCCGGGCGGCGGAACGGCAGGCGAAAACCGCCGCCTCATCCCCGGATCAACACCTGAAGATCGGCAACGTTGGTGCCGGTGGGGCCGGTGATCAGGAGATCGCCGGCGGCCTTCAGGGCGTGGTAGCTGTCGTTTTGCGCAAGCTCGGCCTGCGGATCGATACGGGCGGCACGAATGCGGGCCGGGGTGGCGGCATCCACCAGCCCGCCGGCAGCATCGGTGGGGCCGTCGCGCCCGTCGGTGCCGCCCGAAAGGAAGGCGTAATCGCGCCAGCCCTCCGCTTCGGCGAGGAGCGCAAGGCGCAGCGCCAGTTCCTGATTGCGCCCGCCCTTGCCCGGCCCGCCAAGCCGCACGGTGGTTTCGCCGCCGAAAAGGCAGATCCCGGGGCCGGAGCCGGCGAAATCCATGATCCGCCGCGCGGCATCGGCCACATCGCCGGTGAGCGGCTCGGGAAACACACGCACATGCGCCGCCTCGCCTTCATCCGCCCCTGCTGACCGCGCCATGGCGGCAAGGCTCGCGGCGTTGGAGGCGATGATCTCGTTATCGGCTTCGGGGAGAGGCGAAGCGGGCGGCTCGGGCCGCTCCAGATGCGCGCGCACCGCCTCGGGCAGCGCCTCCCGGATCCCGAGGCGCTCCAACAGGGCGCGGGCCTCGGCGCGGGTGCCGAGAGGCGGGGCCGTCAGGCCGCTCGCGATCACGCGCGGATCATCGCCGATCACATCGGAAATCAGGAGCGCGCGCACCCCCGCCGGGGCGGCGAGCGCCAGGAATCCCCCGCCCTTCAGGCGCGAAAGCTGCTGGCGCACGAGGTTCATGGCGTGAATATCGGCGCCGGAGCCGAGCAGCAGGCGGTTCACCTCCGCCTTCTCGGCAAGCGTGATCCCTTCCACCGGCGCGGGCAAGAGGGCCGATCCGCCGCCGCTGATCAGCGCCAGGATGCGATCGCGCGCGCCGGCCTGCCCGAGGAGGGCGATCACCGCGCGGGCGGCGGCGCGCCCCGCCTCATCGGGCACCGGGTGGCCCGCGGCCATCACCTCGGCACCTTCGAGCGGGCGGGCGTTTTCCCGGTTCGTCACCACCAGCGCCCGGCCCGACGCGGAAACGTGCGGCAACGCCGCCGCCGCCATGCCGCGCGCCGCCTTGCCCACCGCGATCACATGGATAACGCCTCCTTCGGGCGGCGGCGCGAGCGGGCGGCGGGCAAGCGCGGCCTCGACCGCGCGCACGGGATCGGCCGCCGCCACCCCGGCGCGAAACAGCCGCTCCGCCTGTTGCCGCATGCCCTGCATGATGCTCCTCCCTCCCCCTGTTTCCACCGGCCGGCCGGAAAGGGCAAGGGGGAGCAGCGATCAGACGGGCGTTGCCGTGTAGCCCTCTTCGGCCAGCACCGCCTTCAGCGCGGCCTCGTCCAGCCGGCTTTCGATCTCCACCGTCTTCGCCTCGAGATCCACCACCAGCTTCGCCCCGGGATCGGCCGCCGCAACCGCCTTTTCGATCGCCGCCTTGCAATGGCCGCAGGACATTTCGGGAACCGTGAACTTCATCATGTTCATCATGGAATCATCTCCTCTCGGTTTTGCTGCCAGACAAGGGGTTCCAGCAGGGGGAAGGTCAATACCCCAATAAATATTTGGCGATCTGCCCCTTGCGCCCTTGACCTTCCAGCAGCTGGAAGGACTATCTGATGTCGGGAAGAGCAATTGCACAGGCTGAACGGACGGGCAGACACAGGCGGACAATCCCATGCGTGATACACATGAAACCACTCTCGAAATCGAAGGCATGACATGCGCCTCCTGCGTGGGGCGGGTCGAGCGGGTGCTGGGCGGGATGCCCGGGGTCGAAGCGGCCGATGTCAACCTCGCCAATGAAACCGTGCGCCTCACGCTCGATCAAGAGGCCCGCCTGCCCGATCTCACCCGTGCGCTGGCAAACGCCGGCTACCCGCCGGTGATCGAAAGCATCACGCTCGAGATCGAGGGCATGACATGCGCCTCCTGCGTGGGGCGGGTGGAGCGCACGCTGGAAAAGGCCGAGGGGGTGGTGGAGGCGAATGTGAATCTCGCCACCGAAAGCGCGGAGGTGAAATATCTCGCCGGCGCGATCACGCCCGAAGAAATCGCCGCCATCGTCAGTGAGGCGGGCTATCCCGCGCGGGTGAAAACAGCCGCCGCAAGCCCCGATCGCGGCCTGCGCAAGGAGGAAGAGGCCCGCAGGCTTGCCCGCAGGACGCTCCTTGCCGCCGCTCTCGCGCTGCCGGTTTTCCTGGTGGAAATGGGCGGGCATGTGATCCCGGGCCTGAGCGACTGGCTCGATGCCGCCATCGGGCGGCAGAATATCTGGCTGATCGAATTTCTGCTCACCACCGCCGCGCTGATCGGCCCCGGGCGGCAGTTCTATGCCAAGGGCATTCCGGCGCTCCTGAAGGGTGCCCCCGACATGAATTCGCTCGTCGCCCTCGGCACCGCGGCGGCCTGGCTCTATTCGGTGGTCGCCACCTTCGCACCTTCGCTGCTGCCGGCGCAGGCGGTGAATGTCTATTACGAGGCGGCGGCGATGATCGTGGTGCTGATCCTTCTCGGGCGCACGCTCGAAGCGCGCGCCAAGGGGCGCACGGGCGCGGCGATCCGCAAGCTCGTGGGCCTTCAGCCCAGGGTGGCGCGGGTCGAGCGGGCGGGCGAAATCCGCGAAGTGCCGATCGCCGAGATCCGGGTGGGAGACGTGATCCATGTGCGCCCGGGCGAGAAGATCCCGGTGGATGGCGAGGTGATCGCGGGGGCGTCATATGTGGATGAAAGCATGATCACCGGCGAGCCGGTGCCGGTGGAGAAGGCGGAAGGGGCCGAGGTGGTGGGAGGCACGCTCAACACCACCGGCGCGCTCACCTTCCGCGCCACCCGCGTGGGCGGCGATACCATGCTCGCGCAGATCATCCGCATGGTCGAGGAAGCGCAGGGGGCGAAGCTGCCGATCCAGGGGCTGGTGGACAGGATCACCGCCGTGTTCGTGCCGGTGGTGCTCGCCGTGGCGGCGCTCACGGTGCTGGTGTGGCTGCTGTTCGGCCCGGCGCCGGCGCTTTCCTTCGCGCTGGTGGCCGGGGTTTCGGTGCTGATCATCGCCTGCCCCTGCGCCATGGGGCTTGCCACGCCCACCTCGATCATGGTCGGCACCGGGCGCGCGGCCGAGTTGGGCGTGCTGTTCAGGAAGGGCGATGCGCTCCAGCGCCTTCAGGAAGTGAAGGCGCTCGCGCTCGACAAGACAGGCACCCTCACCGAGGGCCGCCCCGCGCTCACCGATCTCGCCCTGCGCGCGGGGCGCGGCGAAGCCCGGGTGCTGCGCCTCATCGCGGCGGTGGAAGCAAAAAGCGAACACCCGATCGCGCGCGCCATCACCGAGGCGGCGGAGGCGCGCGGGCTCGATCTCCCCGAGGCGCGCGATTTCCGCTCGATCACCGGCATGGGCGCAGAGGCCGAGGTGGAGGGCCACCGTGTGCTGATCGGCGCCGACCGGCTGATGGAAAGCGAGGGAATAGATCTCGCCGATCTGAAGAAAGCCGGCGAATCCCTTGCCCGTGAAGGGAAAACGCCCCTCTATGCCGCGATCGACGGCGAGGCCGCGGCGGTGATCGCAGTTGCCGATCCGATCAAGGAAGGCACGCCCGAGGCGATCGCCGCGCTCCATGATCTCGGCCTCAGGGTGGCCATGATCACCGGCGACAACCGCGCCACCGCCGAGGCGATCGCGCGGCGGCTCGGGATCGATGACGTGGTGGCCGAGGTGCTGCCCGAGGGCAAGGTGAAGGCCGTTGAGGATTTGCGCGCCCGCCACGGGCCCATCGCCTTCGTGGGCGACGGCATCAACGATGCGCCCGCGCTCGCCGCGGCCGATGTCGGGATCGCCATCGGCACCGGCACCGATGTGGCGATCGAGGCGGCGGATGTGGTGCTGATGTCGGGCGATCTCAGAGGCGTCGTCAACGCTTTCGAGATCAGCCGGCGCACCATGCAGAACATCCGCCAGAATCTGTTCTGGGCCTTTGCCTACAACGTGATCCTGATCCCGGTGGCGGCGGGCGTGCTCTACCCGCTCCTCGGCCTGCTGCTCTCGCCGGTGCTCGCGGCCGGGGCGATGGCGCTTTCGAGCGTCTTCGTGCTCTCGAACGCCCTGCGCCTGCGCCGGGTGAAGCCGGTGATCGCAATGCCCGGCGGAAGGGAAGGGGGGCGAAGCGAAGCCGCCGCCCCCGCCCCGGCCGCCGCCGAATGAACAGGAGGAAACGCAGATGAACATCGGAGAAGTCGCCGCCCGCACCGGCCTTCCGGCCAAGACGATCCGCTACTACGAGGAGATCGGCCTTGTCAGCCCCTTGCGCGACGTGAACGGCTACCGCGCCTTTCGCGAAAGCGATCGCCACAAGCTCGCCTTCCTCGCCCGCGCCCGCGCGCTCGGCTTCTCGATCGAGGATTGCCGCGCCCTGCTCGCGCTCTACGAGGACGACCACCGCGCCAGCGCCGATGTGAAGCGCCTCGCCGAAAGGCACCTCGAAAAGATCGAGGAAAAGATCCGCACGCTCGAAGCCATGCGCGAAACGCTCTCGGAGCTTGTCGAGGCCTGCGCCGGCGATCACCGCCCCGATTGCCCGATCCTGAAGGGGCTGAGCGAAGAAGACCAATCGGCCCCGAGCACGGGCGTGGCCTGACTCTCTGGGCACAGCCACCTGCCATCAGCAACCGGAAAGGCCACATGCCATGACATCCCGCACGAACCGACGCCAGTTTCTCGCAGGCCTCGCCGCCGGTGCAGCCCTCACCGCCCTGCCCGGCCTTGCCCGCGCGCAGGGCTACAGGCGCCCGCCCCTCGCCATGCCCCCCATGCTCGATGCCACCCGCGCCGGCCGGTTTGCCCTCAGCGCCCGGGCCGGCGAAAGCAATTTCCTGGGCCGCGCCCCCACGCCCACCTGGGGCTTCAGCCAGCCCTATCTCGGCCCCACGCTGCGCCTGCCCGCAAAAGGCGAGGTGGCGGCCGAGATCACCAATACCCTTGGCGAGGCCGTATCGGTGCACTGGCACGGGCTGATCGTGCCCGGCGATGTGGACGGCGGCCCGCATCAGCCGGTGGCGGCGGGCGGGCGCTGGACGCCCGTTCTGCCGCTCGATCAGATGCCGGCAACCCTCTGGTATCACTCCCATATCCACGGCAAGACGGCGCCGCAGGTCTATCGCGGGCTCGCGGGCGTGATTCATATCACCGACGGCGAGGACGACGCCCGCGCCCTGCCCGCGCAATACGGGATCGACGATCTGACGCTCGTCATCCAGGATCGCCGCTTCGATCGGCGCGGGCGCATGATCTACGATCCCGCCATGCCCGACCGCATGATGGGCTTTCAGGGCAATGTGCTATTGGTGAACGGCCAGATCGCGCCCTTTGCCCGGGTGCCGAAGGGCGTTGTGCGGCTGCGCTTTCTGAATGCCTCCAACGCCCGGGTGCTGACGCTCCACATGGCCGAGGGCCGCCCGCTCCACCTGATCGGCACCGACAGCGGCCTCCTGCCCGCCCCGGTGGCTCTCGAAACCCTCACCCTCGCCCCGGCCGAACGCGCCGAGGTGCTGGTGGATTTCTCCGATGGTGCCGAAGGCCTCCTCGCCACAGGCCCCAATCCGAATGGCGGCATGATGGGGGGCGGCATGATGGGCGGCGGCATGATGCGCGGGGGCGGCATGAGAGGCGGGCGCGATCAGGGCTTCGAGATCCTGCCCTTGACGGTCGATCCCGCCCTGCCCGCCCGCATCACCCGCCTGCCCGGTGCAATCGGCGGCAGCCTGCCCGATCACGATCCGGGCGCGGTGGCCGTGAGCCGCGAATTCCGCCTCGAAATGGGCATGGGGCCGGGAATGATGTTTCGCCGCACTGGCAGGCGCTTTTCGATCAACGGGCGCCCTTTCTCGATGCGGCGCCTCGACCTCACCGCGCGCCAGGGCGCGCTCGAACGCTGGGTGATCCGGGGCGAGATGATGATGCACCCTTTCCACGTGCACGGCTGCGCCTTTCAGGTGCTCTCCGAAAACGGCCGCCCGCCAGCCCTGCAGAACCGGGGCTGGAAGGATACGGTGCTGGTAAACGGCGAGGCCGAGATCCTGGTGCGCTTCCCCCACAAGGCAAGCGAGGATCTGCCCTACATGTTCCATTGCCACATCCTCGAACATGAGGACGGCGGCATGATGGGCCAGTTCGCGGTGGGGTAAGCAGGGCCGCGGCGAGATCCCGGCAGCGGGCTGCGGCGGTATCGTCTGGTGAGGAGCGAATGGGCCATCTGGGGCCCGCCCGCCCCGCGTATCCGCCCGCCCCGGCCGCGCCCCCTTGCGTCCGGCGCGAAAAAAGGCAAACCTTCGCACCGCAGGAAGTGGCGAACGCCACCCGCGAAGGAGGATCCCATGCCCGCCATAGAACCACCCGCAAACCCCGAGGAGAACCCCCGCGTCAAGGCGGTGTTCGATGATATCCGCGCCACGCGGGAAAGCGATTTCATCAATAATATCTGGCATTTCCTGGCCGTTGACCCGGATCTTCTGGAGCGCACCTGGGCCGAGGTGAAGGAGGTGATGGCCACCCCTTCCTCCCTCGATCCGCTCACCAAGGAGCTGATCTATCTCGCAGTCTCGATCATCAACAACTGCCACTACTGCATCCATTCCCATTCCGCCGCCGCGCGCGCCAAGGGGATGAGCCCCGAGCAGCATGCGGAAGTGCTGAAGATCGTGGCGCTGGCGGCCAAGACGAACCACCTCGCCAATGCCATGCAGGTGCCGGTGGATGATGTTTTCGTCGTCGGCGGGGAGGGCTGAGGGATGGTGCTTGCAATCGCGGCCCAAAAGCCGGGAGGCCCCGAGGTGCTGCACGCCATGGATCTCCCCCTGCCCGAACCGGGGCCGGGCGAGGCGCTGGTGCGCCACCGCGCCATCGGCGTCAATTTCATCGATATCTACTTCCGCTCCGGCCTCTATCCCTGGCCGGTGGAGCGCGATCTGGTGCTCGGCAGCGAAGCCGCCGGCGTTATCGAGGCGCTCGGGGAAGGGGTTGAAGATCTGGAAGTGGGCCAGCGCGTGGCCTACACCATCCCGAACGGCGCCTACACGGAGGCCCGCGTGCTGGAGGCGCGCCATCTCGTGCCGCTCCCCGACGCGATCAGCGACGAGGTAGCGGCGGCTTCCATGCTGAAGGGCCTCACCGCCCGCTATCTCCTGCATGATTCCTACCCCGCCCAGAAAGGCGCAACGGTGCTCTTTCACGCCGCCGCCGGGGGCGTGGGGCTGATTGCCGGGCAATGGCTGGCGGCCATGGGCATAAACGCCATCGGCACCGCCGGCGGCCCCGAGAAATGCGCCCTCGCGCGCGAACACGGCTATGCCCATGTGATCAATTACAAGGCCGAGGATTTCGTCGCCCGGGTACGCGAGATCACCGAGGGCGCGGGCGTTGCGGCCAGCTATGACAGCGTCGGCCGGGATACCTACCCGGGCTCGCTCGAGGTGCTGAAAACCTTCGGCCATTTCGTGAGCTTCGGCCAGTCCTCCGGGCCGGTCACGGATTTCAGCCTTGCCGATCTCGCCAGAGGCTCCTTCACCGCCACGCGCCCGGTGCTCTTCCATTTCACCAATGATCGCCAATGGCTGCTGAAGGCCGCGGGCGAACTGTTCGATCTGATCGAAAGCGGCAGTATCCGCATCAACATCAATCAGCGCTTCCCGCTCGCCAAGGCCGCCGAGGCCCACCGTGCGCTGGAAGCCCGCAAGACAACCGGATCAACGATCCTGATCCCCTGAGCAAAGGAACACGAGATGGCAGTCGGAGACATCATCCACACCTGGTTCGAAGGTGACTGGCACGAAGGCAATCCGGCGGTGATGAAGGCCGCCGATCACGGCACCTGGCTCGGCACGCTGGTGTTTGACGGCGCGCGCGCCTTCGATGGCCTGGTGCCCGATCTCGCGCCCCACATGGCGCGGGTCAACAATTCCGCCCGCGTGATGGGGCTCGAGCCCACCCACAGCACCGAAGAGCTGATCGCGCTGGTGCATGAGGGGCTTGCACGCTTCGAGCCCGGCGCGCCCGTCTATATCCGGCCGATGTACTGGTCCACCGAGGGGGGGCCGGGGGTGGTCGTCGCGGATCCGGCGTCAACCGCCTTTGCGCTCTGCCTCGAGCGTATTCCGATGGCCCCGCCGGACGCCACCCAGACGCTCTGCCGCACGCAATACATCCGCCCCATCCAGGCGATGATGCCCGTCAACGCCAAGGCCGCCTGCCTCTATCCCAACAACGGGCGCATGCTGCGCGAGGCCCATGCGCGCGGCTACAACAACGCGCTGGTGGCCGATGCGCTCGGCAATGTGGCCGAAACCGCCACCGCCAATATCTTCATGGTGAAGGACGGCCGGGTGCTGACCCCGATCCCGAACGGCACGTTTCTCAACGGCATCACCCGCCAGCGCATCATCGGGCTCCTGCGCGCCGATGGCCGGGAGGTGGCGGAAACCACCCTCACCTTCGATGATTTCCTCGCCGCCGACGAGGTATTCATGACCGGCAACATCACCAAGGTGACGCCGGTCACGAAATTCGAGGATCGCGAATACGAGATCGGCCCCGTGGCCCGGCGCGCCCGCGATCTTTACTGGGACTGGGCGAAAGGCGAAGGCTGAGCGCCGCTCTCATCGCTGGACCGAAAATCCCCGCCGGAGGCATGAAAGTCCGATGCCTCCGGCGGGAGTGTTTTCGCCAGGATGAAGCCCGGCGCCTTCAGACGAGCGCGAAGATCCTGGCCGGGCCGCCCGAGCCGCCGCGATGCTTCGGCGCGCCGATCACCAGAGTGGCGCCGGCGGCGGGGACCTTGTCGAGATTGGCGAGGTTCTCGATGCCGAAGCGGCCCGAGGGCAGCCAGGCGTAATGGGTGACGAAATCGGCCGAGGGGCCGTGATCGAGGGAAAGCGTATCCACCGCGATCGAGGTGGCGCCGGTTTCCTCCATCAGCATCTTCGCCGCCTCTACGTGGAAGCCGGGGAAGTGCATCTTGCCATCTGCGTCCGCATTGCGGAACTTGTCGGTTGTCACATGGGCCTGCCAGCCGGAATTCATCGCCACGCAGGCAT
>JALVEX010000328.1 GCA_027030435.1 Paracoccaceae bacterium | reverse complement strand
CCTCGAGAATCTCCGAAACCCGGATCTCGGAAGGGCTGCGCGCCAGCCGGTAGCCGCCGCCCGGGCCGCGCACGCTCTCCACGATCCCCGCCCGGCGCAGCTTCACGAACAGCTGCTCGAGATAGGTGAGCGAGATGTCCTGGCGCTCGGAAATCTCGGCGAGCGACATCAGCGCCCCCTTGCCCGCCCCGCCCGCCGACTCCGCCCCGCCCACCGGCCCCGCCCCGCCTGCCGGCAAGGCCAGATCGACAAGCGCAACCATCGCGTAGCGGCCTTTCGTGCTGAGCTTCATCCCTGCCACTCCCCGCCAGAACGCCCCCGCGGGCGCCGCATGGCGCAAAACCATTGACCAATGCCTTAAGGGTGCTTAATTCCGTTCTGAACCGTCCGCCACCCTGGCGATCTGGAATCTTTCTAAAGTGGCCGAGTAAATTCGTCAAGAATGGAAGGCCTGCAAGAGGACAAAAATGCCCGAGGTTTTCTTTCCCGGGCCGGAAGGCCGGCTCGAAGGACGTTATCACCCCCAGAAGCAGAAAGACGCCCCGATCGCGCTGATCCTGCACCCGCATCCGCAATTCGGCGGCACGATGAACAATCGCGTCGTCTACAACCTCCACTACGCCTTTCACGAGATCGGCTTCACGGTGCTGCGGTTCAATTTCCGCGGCGTTGGGCGCAGCCAGGGGGAATACGATCAGGGCGTGGGCGAGCTTTCGGACGCGGCGAGCGCGCTCGATTACCTGCAATCGCTCCACCCCAACGCCAAGCATTGCTGGGTCGCCGGCTTCAGCTTCGGCGCCTGGATCGGGATGCAGCTGCTGATGCGCCGCCCGGAGATCACAGGCTTCATCTCCGCCTCGCCGCCGGCCAACATGTATGATTTCTCCTTCCTCGCCCCCTGCCCCGCCTCGGGGCTGATCATCAACGGGCTCGCCGATCGCGTCGCCCCCCCGGCCGACACGCGCGCGCTGGTGGAAAAGCTGCACGAGCAGAAGGGTATCACCATCACCCACGAGGAAATCGAGGGCGCGGGGCATTTCTTCGAAAACGAGCACATGGACACGATGCTCGAGAAGGTGAAGGCCTATGTCCTGCGCCGGCTGACGGAAAACACCCGCTGAGAAGCGGGGGGAGGAAGCCCCCGGGGCCTGCAACGGAGGAACGAGCGCATGGGTATCATGGAAGAACTGGCCGACGAACTGGCGAAGGAAGTCGTCGAGGCGTCCGACAAGCTCGGCGATCCCGATCTCGCGAAGAAGGTGGGCCAGGTGATCGGCTCGGGTTCGGCCACCACCGAGGAGGCGTTCCTCACCGCCGTGCGCTACCGCGCGGCGCTGAAGCGCGGGCGGGAATGGCTGCACGAGCGCCTCGCCGCCGCCGAGCGCACGGAAGGCACGGAAGGCGGCGGCTGAGCGGCCGCCCGTCTGGCTGCGGGCATCCAGCCCCAGCCGCCCCGCCCCTTGCGCCGCCCCGCCGCGCGCCTTACATCGGAAGAACCAGAGCGGAGAAATGCTGACATGGCCATGAGCGCCCAGGAAATCGAGGATCTGATCCGGGAGGCCTTCCCGAATGCGAAGATCACCATCACCGATCTCGCCGGCGACGGCAATCACTTCGCCGCCGAGGTGATCGACGAAAGCTTCCGTGGCATGAACCGGGTGCAGCAGCAGCGCGCCGTCTATGCGGCGCTGAAGGGCAGCATGGACGGCCCGCAAGGGCAGTTGCACGCCCTCGCCCTCACCACAAGGGCCCCGGACTGACGCCGCGCCCCCGGGCTTCATCCGCCCGGCAGCGGCGGAGCGGCAATGCGATTACACGGTGGCAAGCCGCTGCAAGGGCCTTTCGGTGGCAGCCGAAAATGAGCAGGGGAAGCGAAAGAACAGGAGGCGCTTTTGAGAATGCGCGCAGACAGGGCCTTCAGCGGCGGGGATGGCTGAGATGGCCACATGGAAGATCATCCTGATCGTGCTCGCGGGCGGGCTTGCCCTGGCCATTGCCGCCGAGGCCTGGCTGAAGCGCAACCGCCCCCGCCGGCCGCTGGCGGAGAAATTCCTCGGCGATCGGCGCGAGGCGGAGGGAGAGGCGGAAGAGGAAGGAAAGCTCCCGCTCGGCATGGAAGGGGTGGATCTCGAAGTGCTGCGCGAGGCCGAACGCAGCAATCGCCACGCCGCCCAGCTCGGCGCGCGCGACATCCCCTTCTGGAGCCGCCAGATGCGCCGCGCCCTCTCCCCAGGCCCGAAGAAGAAACACAGCAAACCCCCGAAACCATCCGCAAGACCCGGACAGGAGAAAGAAAGATGAACGATACCACCGATACCAAGGCCCGCATTCAGGAGATGATCGACGCCAACGACGTCGTTCTGTTCATGAAGGGCACGAAGGACATGCCCCAATGCGGCTTTTCCCAGCGCGTGGCCGGGGTGCTGAATTACATGGGGGTCGATTTCAAGGATGTGAACGTGCTCGCCGATGAAGAGATCCGCCAGGGGATCAAGGATTTCTCCGACTGGCCCACCATCCCCCAGCTTTACGTGAAGGGCGAATTCGTCGGCGGCTGCGATATCGTCACCGAGATGACGCTCTCGGGAGAACTCGATCAGCTCTTCGAGCAAAAGGGCATCGCCTACAGCAAGGAAGCCGCCGAAAAGATCCGCGAAGCCAACGCCTGATCGCGGCCCGTGCGGCGCAGAGCGGAGCAAGGAAAACCCGCTTCCGGCGAGAGGCGGGTTTTTCCATCCTGCCGGAAAGCCGGGCCGGGCTGATCGCCAACAGGCCCCGGCCATACGAGCGGCCTGTTACGGGAGCATGACCGCCGCCACACCCGCCAGATCAAAGCCGGTGGCGCTCTGAGGGGATGGTCAGGCGCGCTTCTTCTTGCGGCGCAAAAGGCCCAAGCCCCCCAGCCCGCCGATCAGCAGGATGCCCGTGGCCGGCAGCGGCACGGGCGCGGGAGCCACGCGCATGCGGAAGATGAAAAAATCGTCGGACTCGGACACATCCGCACCGGGATCATCTGCCCGAATGGTGAATGATGTTGCGATCACATTACCGAAGAAAAAGTTGTTCTGTGTGCTCTCATCCGCGATCTTGGTGCCGTCCACATAGACATCCCAGTCGTCACCGGGGCCGAGCGAGCGCATGTGCACCGAGATCAGCCGAACCGCGGTGTCAAACGAGAATGTCAGCCATTCATCGCCGCCCATCCCGTCAACCCGAGTGTCGTCGGGACCCCCGGTATATACGCCGATCCCCGGGCCTCCCCAGGAAACGACCCCACTGCCGGCCGCGGCATGGGCCGTAACCGTGCCGGAAATGCCGCCTTTGGAAAACGAATTGGTTGCCACCCAAGTCGGCGTCAGCAGATCCGCGCCGTTCGCGAACTCGAAAGTGACTGCATTTGCGCCATTCGTCAGCAGAAATGATACGCCAATGGCGGCAAGAAAATTCTTCATGGTATGCCCTCCCATAACAACAACCGGCTGCAATGCTCGAAAAAAAATCGGGTAGTATGATAATCAGATAATGTGTTTTTGTCCAACTGATTGAAATATATGACGGAAATGCGGCACGCATGGCCCTGTTGCAGGATGGAATGTCTCAGATGATCGAATCATCATTGCCTCCGATGCAGGGCTTCCCCCAGTCACACCGGCTCCGGGCGGGTTCGGGCGGTGCCGGATCCTGGCCGTGCAGCAATCTCCCCCCGGCCCAACCCCGCACTCGCAATTTTCGCGCCGCGGCCCTATCTTCAGCCCATGACATCAGATGATTACATCCGCATCGCCTATCTCCTCCTGCTGCTGATCGCCGTGGGCGGCTGGTTCTTCTCGCAGGGGCGCGAAAGCGTCGGCAAGACGTTGCAGCAGGCCATGATCTGGGGTTTTCTGTTTCTGGGGCTCGGCGCCGGCTATCTCCTGTGGAACGACATCACCCAGCGCAGCCGGATCGGGCAGTTCGAGCAAATGGCCTCGGGCGAGATCCGCGTGCCCATGGCCCCCGACGGCCATTATTACCTCACGCTTGAGGTCAACGGCGTGCCGGTGCGCTTCGTGGCCGATACCGGCGCGAGCGACATCGTGCTGACGAAGGAAGATGCCCGGCGCGCCGGCATAGATCCCGATCGCCTGCGCTACACCGCCATCGCCAACACCGCCAACGGGCGGGTGCCCACCGCCCCGGTGCGGCTGAGGGAAATCCGGCTCGGAGATCTGGTGCTGCGCGATGTGCGGGCTTCGGTGAACGGCGGCGAGATGGAAGGCTCGCTTCTCGGGATGAGCTACCTCAGACGGTTTGAAAACGTGAGTTTCCGGCACGGCGAACTGGTGCTGACGCCCTGACCCCGCGCCGGCTGCGCAAAGCGCCGGACGCCCGGCGCACCCGCCTGCGGCCGGTCAGCCGTTCAGATCGGCGAATTTCATCCCGTTCTTGATCAGCTCGTCAAAGATGAGCGCCGGCGTCCAGGCCTTCGGATTGCCCTCGGCCATGGCCAGAAGCTCCTTCTTCACCTGCAAGAGCCCGCGCTGATCGGCGGCCTGCATCGGCCCGCCGCGCCAGCGCGGGAAACCGTAGCCGTGGATCATCACCACATCCACATCCCCCGGGCGCGCGGCGATCTCCTCCTCCACCAGCCGCGCCCCCTCATTGGCCATGGCGGCAAGGATGCGGCGCTGGATCTCATCTTGCGTGAAGCTTCGCGGCTCGATCCCCTTGCTTCTGCGCAATTCCTCGATCAGCACCAGCACATCGGGGTTTTCGCGCCCCTCGCGCGAACCTTCCTCGTAGATGTAATAGCCCCGCCCCGCCTTCTGGCCGAACCAGCCAAGCTCGCACATCATGTCGCCGATCTCGACATAGCGCTCGCCCGGATCGCGCTGCGCGGCAAGGCGCTTCCTGCGCGCCCAGGAAATATCGAGCCCCGCCATGTCGAGCACCTGATAGGGGCCGAGGCGGAAGCCATACGCGCGCATGGCGGCGTCGATCTCGCCGGGCGTGGCGCCTTCCTCGAGCATCTCGTCGGCGGCCTGGCGGTAGGCGGTGAGCACCCGGTTGCCGATGAAACCATCGCACACGCCCGCGCGCACCGGCACCTTGCCGAGCCGGCGCGCCAGCGCGAAGGCGGTGGCCACCACATCGGGCGCCGTCTGCTCCGCCACGACGATCTCGAGGAGTTTCATGACATGGGCGGGCGAGAAGAAATGCAGCCCGATCACCCGCTCGGGATGGGCGCAGGCGGCCTGAAGGGCGTTCACATCGAGATAGGAGGTGTTGGTGGCGAGGATCGCATCGGGGCGCATGGCGGCTTCGGCGCGGGCGAAGACATCGCGCTTGATGTCCATGTCCTCCACCACCGCCTCGATCACGAGATCCGCATCGCCAAGGGCGGCGTAATCGAGCGCGCCGTTGAGGCGGGCGAGGCGCAGGCCCGCTTCCTCCTCGCTCATGCGCCCGCGCGCGCAGGCGCGGGCATAAGTCGCCTCTATGCGCTCGATGCCGGCCTGAAGGCTCTCCTGATCGCGCTCGATCAGCACCACGGGAAGCCCCGCATCGAGCATGGAAATGGCGATCCCCGAGCCCATGAGCCCGCCGCCGATCAGGCCCACGCGCTCCACCTTGCGCGGTGCGGCGCCTTCGATCCCGGCGGGCTTCGCAGCGCGGCGCTCGGCAAAGAAGGCGTGGCGCAGGGCGGCGGCCTCGGGCGAGTTCACCAGATCCTCGAAGGCCGCGCGCTCGAATTCGAGCCCGGCCTCGAACGGCAGCAGAAGCGCCGCTTCCACGCAATCGACGATCTTCTTCGGCGCCGGCAGGGGGCTTGATGCGAGCTTTTCGCGCCATTCGCGCACCGCGCGCTCATAGGCCACCGGATCGGCGAAGCCCTCGCGGCGATCACGCGTGCGTCGCGGGGCATCCCCGCTGGCGGCCAGCTTCGCGGCGAGGGCAAGGGCCTGCGCATCGAGATCCTCGCGATCCCGGGCGATCTCGTCGATCAGGCCGGCCGCCTTCGCCCGCTCGGCCGGGACAGGCTTGCCGATCAGCATCAGATCAAGCGCCGCCTGCGCGCCGCTGAGGCGCGGCGTGCGCTGGGTGCCGCCGGCGCCGGGCAGGATGCCGAGCGTCACCTCCGGCAGGCCGATGCGCGCATCGCGGGTGGCGATGCGGGCATGGGCGGCGAGCGCGATCTCGAAGCCGCCGCCGAGCGCCGTGCCGTGGATCGCGGCCACTACCGGCTTGGGAGATTCCTCGATGCGGTTGCACACTTCCGGCAGCCAGGGCTCTTCGGGCGGCTTGCCGAACTCGCGGATATCTGCCCCGGCGGGGAAGGTGCGCCCCTCGGCCCGGATCACGATCGCCCGCGCCTCTGGATCCGCATTGGCCACCTCAAGCGCCGCCACGATCCCCGCACGCAGATCCCGCCCGAGCGCGTTCACCGGCGGATTGTCGAGCGTGATCACGCCCACATCACCGATACGTTCGTAACTGACGATATCGCCCATCCTGCTGCTCCCCCGCATGTTTCAGGGCCGGGCCATACAGGCCCACCCCACTTGCGCGCCAGAATGGCCCCAGAATAGCGAAAAGAAAAGCCCCTCAGGCGACCGGCGCGAGGACGGCCCCGGAAGGCGGGCTGACGGCGCGGGCGCCCTCAGGCCTCCTTGCCGTCTTCCGCCTTCTCCCGGGCCCGTTCCTCGAGGCTCTTTTCCAGATAGTCCTCGAGCTTCACCAGATCCTCTGGAAGCGGCAGGCCGAGGCTTTTCAGCTCCTCGAGCTTCTCGCGCAGCTGCTCTTCAAGCTCAAGGCGATCCTCGGGGCTTTTTTCGATTTCGTCGAGGATCATGTAGATCCCCGCCTTCAGGGCTTCGAAGGCCATGTTCGCTCCTCTCCGGCCGCTGGGGCCTGTCTGGCGTTCAGTGATCGTGGCGCGCCGCGCAGCGGGCGCAGAACGGCGTTGCCGGCAGAAGATCAAGGCGCGCTTCGTCGATCGGTTCACCGCATTCGGCGCAGAAGCCGTATTCGCCCTCCTCGATGCGCACAAGCGCCGCCCGGATCATCCTGATCTCCATATCGGCAGCCTGGGCCATGTCTTCAAGGACTTCGTCCTCCTCCCGCTCCTGGGCCAGATCCTCCCAATCGCTGCTCTCGCGGGAAAGAAGCTCCTCGCGAATCTCGCGCTTCCGCGCCTCGAGTTCCTCGAGCCGGGCCTCCAGCGCCGCGCGCCGCTCTTCCACTGTCTTTCCCATCAGAGCCTCCCTCCTTGCGCATCCAGCCTTGCACCTTCTTGCGCCCGGAGCATTGACTGAAATCAAGCACCCGCGGGGGCTCGTTCAGACGCCAGATGTGTTGAAAGTGAAGTTCGCATCATGGGCAGATTGACGAAACAGAGGTTCGCGCCCGACCCCGAGGGGGGGCGCGGCGGAGTATCGCCCGCGGTTCGAATGAATCTGAAATGGTGCAGTATATTGAAACGGCGGTGTAGGGCCTGTGGACAATCATCTTGAGGCGATGAGTGCTGCGACGAGATTCCAGTTGGCGGCATAGCTGCAATCGGTCTTTTCGTAGCGTGTTGCTATGCCTCTGAATTCCTTGATCTTCGCGAAGTAGTTCTCGATCAGGGCACGCCATTTATAGGCGTCGGCGTCATAGTCGCGCTGGTGTTTTCGGTTCGATTTGGGAGGGATCACGGCGGAGGCACCGCGTGCATTGAGTTCCTCAAGCAGCCAGTTGGCGTCGAATGCCTTGTCAGCCAGCAAGGCCCCGAACGGCACGTCCTTGATCAACGGTGCAACGCCCTTCATGTCATGCGCCTGACCGGGCAAGAGCAGGAACCGCACCAGGTTTCCGAGCGCATCGACCAGCGCCACGATCTTGGTCGTCAGCCCGCCGCGCGAGCGCCCGATGGCCTGATTTTGAGTCCCCCTTTTGCGCCGGTCGCCTTTTGGTGGACCTGAACGATGGTGCCGTCGATGAGCGCGTATTCGAGGTCTGGATCATCGCTCATGGCTTTGAAGAGATTCTCGAATACGCCGTTCTCTGCCCATCGCCGGAAGCGTCGAAACTGGCTGTTCCAGTTGCCAAAGGCGGGCGGCAGATCGCGCCAAGGCGAGCCGGTGCGCACCCGCCAGAAAACCGCCTCGAGAAAGAGTCTGTTGTCCTTCGCCGTCACGCCGCTGTCGCTGACCTTGCCCGGCAAATGCGGCTCAAGCCTCGCCCAAAGACGATCCGTAACCACAAAACGCTGCTCGTTCATCCAAACCTCCCTTTTGGGAGTTTGAATCAGAAATCAGACCAAATGGGAATCCTGATTGTCCACAGGCCCTAGTTCGCGCCCGCCCTGGGGGCAGGGTCGGGCGCGAACCGGATCGCAAGCGATCCGGAGGAAGAATTCCGAAATGTCGATGAGCGTGCTTTCAAAGGCCAAGCGCGGCGCGCGCATCCCGCGCAAGGCCGCGCATCCCTTCCGCCAGCAGCACCACATCCGCCCCGAGGCCGATGAAGCCGAAACCGGCCGCCGCAAGGGCCGGAAAATCGGCCGCGCCCGCGGGAATGATCCCCGCCGCCTTGCCCGCCGCGCGG
>JALVEX010000327.1 GCA_027030435.1 Paracoccaceae bacterium | reverse complement strand
ATTTGAAGTGACCGATTTGTGACCGATTGCGCCCGAATGTTAAAAAGCATTGCCCGAACAGTCAACAAGAGAGGGGCCGATGAATATTCGCGAGAGGCAGGCCAGGCTGGTTGAAATTGTCTGGCAGGAAGAAAAGGCCTCTGTCGAGATGCTGGCGGAGCGGCTCGGCGCCTCGCGCGAGACCATCCGCCGGGATCTGACACAGCTTGCGAAGCTCGGAAAGGTGCAGAAAGTGCACGGGGGCGCGGTGAAGCCGGTGGTGCTGGGCGAGCCCGGATTCCGGCAGCGCCTGGCCGAGAACGCCCCGGCAAAGATGGCGATCGCCAGGGCCGCGGCGGCGCTGTTCCGCCCGGGCGAGGCGCTGTTCGTCGACACCGGCTCGACGACCCTCTTCTTCGCCGAGGAGATCGCCAGACGTGGGGGGCTGACGATCATAACCAATTCCACCGAGATCGCGCGGGTGATCGACAAGGCGGGGAACGGTCACAAGGTATTCCTGCTTGGCGGAGAATACAGCGCCGACAACAGCCAGACAGTGGGAACCATGGTGGCCGAGCAGATCCGCGCCTTCCGCGCCCATCATGCGGTGCTGACGGTGGGCGCGATCGACAGCCGAAGCGGGGCAATGGATTACAACATCGCCGAAGCGCAGGTTGCCCGGGCGATGATCGCGCAATCCGAGAAGCTCACCATTCTGGCGGACCATTCGAAATTCGGCGCGCTGGCGACGTTCGAGGTCTGTCCGCTGGCGCGGATCGACACTCTTGTATGCGAAGGCCCCGTTCCGGCGGAGATCCGCGAGGCGCTGGAAGCGGAGGGCGCGAACTGCCATCAGGTGATCCCTTCCTGAGGGGCCATCCTGATGGCCATCTCCCCGCAGGCGGGGGTGGAGAAACCGGCCCGCGCCGCGTTCTGATGCGCCGCCCCCGTTCTCAGCTGCGGAGATATTTCACCAATGCCGCGATGACGAGCACCAGGATGACAAGCATCAGCAGCATCCCGATGCCGCCAAACCCCATTCTCCATCCCATGCCATATGCCATTTCATTTCCCATTTTTGTTCCTTCCGGGGCTTTTTCTCAGTTGTCCTGATCCTGCATCATTGGCCCATCGCCGTTTCCGGCCTCCATGCCCATGCCTTTGCCCGCGCCCTTGCCCATCATGGCCGCGCGGCGCTTCATCATCATGGCCATGCGTTCGGCCGGGGCGGTCATTTCATCCGCCGTCACCCTGCCATCGCCGTCGGCATCGAGCATCTGGAAACGGTCCACCATCCTTTCGCGGATCGCCGCGCTGTGCAGTGCCTCGAATTCGTCGATCGAGAGAACGCCATCGCCATTGGCGTCATACTCCGCCAGCTTTGCAGCAAGACCGGCGCGGGCCTCATCGGGCGAGATGGTGCCGTCGCCATCGCCATCAAGGCCCTTGAGATAAGCGAGCGGCCCCACCTGGCCACCCCCCATCATTCCGCCCATCATGTCGCCCTGCGCGCCCATCATCCTGCGGTGCATGCGCATCATCATTTTCATCATTTCGCCGCGGCCCTGGCCGCCTTGCCGGGCCATCATGCCGCCCTTGCCGCCCATGCCGTCCATCATGCTGCCCATCATGCCGCCCCGGCACCCGCCTTCCCGGCCATGTCCGCCATCGGCAAAGGCGGGCGCAGCGGCGAGGCTTCCCAGGGCGATCGCGATCACCAGTCCGAGAGCTTTTGTGTTGTTCATGGCATTTCCTCATGCGTTTGTGGTTACGATGCCGCCTGAATGGCGCTTGAATGTCGCAACAGGATGCCGGCGCCGGCCCTGATTTGTATCGGTCTGTCGCAAGGCCCGGGGCTGTTGCAAACGGATACATGTTTCGGGCGGTGCGCCCGGCCATCGGGGGATAGAGCGGAGAGGAAATGAGCGAGAATACCGACATCAGACCACACATCCTGATCGTTGATGACCACCGCGAAATCCGCGATGCGGTCAGGCGATATCTGGAAAAAAACGGCTTTCGCGCCACTGCGGCGCGCGATGCCGGCGAGATGGATGCCCGGCTTGCGGCAGGGCGTTTCGATCTGATCGTTCTCGATGTCATGATGCCGGGGGAGGACGGGCTTTCGGTCTGCCGGCGGCTGAGCGCCGGAGGCGATACGCCGATCCTGATGCTGACCGCGCTCGGCGAGGAGACGGACCGTATCGTGGGGC
>JALVEX010000326.1 GCA_027030435.1 Paracoccaceae bacterium | reverse complement strand
CCCGGCGCCGCAACAAGACCGCCTGAACCGGAAGGAGGAGTGGGCGCCCGGCAGCCCGCCCCTTTTCAATCCTGGAAGGATGGGATGCAGGGCCCGCGCTTTGCGGGCTTGCACCTTTGGCGCGCCGTGGCTATACGGCCCTTCAAGGCACCCGTAGCTCAGCTGGATAGAGCGCTGCCCTCCGAAGGCAGAGGCCACAGGTTCGAATCCTGTCGGGTGCGCCATCTCACTCTGCATTTCGCTCACGGCTGTTTCGCGGCGCTCAACGCCTCCGCGGGGGCGGGCTGACCGCCCGGCGCCCGGTCGAGCGCTTGGGAGAGCCCATGTGCCTTGCGAAGGGGCTTCTTTTCGCTCACCGCCGTTTCGCTGCGCCATGCAGGGCAGGGGCCAGCCGCCTGCGATGGCCGGCCGTCAGGATTTCGGCATCCTGAGCTCGTGATTGCGGCCGTTCTTCAGGTAGCGCAGGCTGCTTTCGCCGATGGCGATCACCTTGCCGCCGTTCAGCCTGTCGCCCACCTTCACCTTCACGTAGCGCCCGTTGGAGAGGCGCACCAGGGCGCGCCGCTTGGCGGGCGTGCCATAGACACCGATCAGATTGAGCCGGCGCAGGCGCAGCACATTGGGAACCGTGGCCTGCGCGGCGACGGAGGCGCGGGTGGGCAGGCGCGGCCCGAGCTGCGCAGGCGCGGCGCTCGCGGCCGCCGTGGCGGTGGTGTCCTTCGGGGCGGACTGACGGGCGGCGCGGATGATCGCCACCCGCTTGGCAAATCCGCCGGGGCGCAGGCTCGGGCGCAGCGAGGCGCTGACGGCCTGGGCGGTCGGGGTTTCGTCCACCGTGGGGGCGCTCTGGGGCGAGGCGGGGCGCGGGCGGGGGCGGAGGGCGGCAAGCTCGCTGCGGCTGCGCCCGCCGAGATTGGCGCGCTCGGCCCGCTCGACAAGCCCTTCCGGGCGCGGCTGCGGGCGTTTGCCGGCGAGGCGGGGATCGGCAAAGGGGGCGGCATTGGCGGTGCCCGCTGCGCCTGTTGTGGCCTCCGGCAAGGGCCGCGGCGGCGGTATCAGCGGCGGTTTGCCGGCGTGGATCATGATGCCGTCGGGATTGAGCGCGCCTTCCGGCGTGGGGATCACCAGCCCGCGCGCATCGAGCGCGAATTCGGTGCCGTGAGGCGCCGGCGCGCCCATGACGGGGGGCGGAAGATCGGCGGCCGGCGCGCGGGGAAGGGCGAGGGCGTCGGGCGAGGGGATGTCGGGATCGATCGAGGCGATGTATGTTTCGCCGGCATCTGTGGTGACTGCCGCAAGCGCGCGCGCGGGCGCCGGGGCGGACGCGATTTCCGGCGCGATGGCCGGGGCCGTTTCGTCCACGGCGATTTCTGCCGGTTGCGGGGCATTGCCTTCCCGGCCCGGCCCGGATGGGGGCGTGGGCGTGGCGGTGATGATCGGCGGCGCGCCCGCCTCCGGGCCCGCATCGGTGCCCTCGGCAAGCGGGGAGCGGGGGGCTGGCGGTGCAGCGGGCGGGGGGGCATCTGCGGTCAAATCCAGGCCGTCCGAGGAGGCTGCGGGAGCTTCCGGCGGAGCGAGCCTTGCCGCTTCCGTTGTCACCACTGGCGGGATCTCGGGCGGGGCCTGCGGCGTGGATTCGGGTGGGGGCGCGGGGGCGGTGGCACCCCCATCCGGCGCTATGGCCACTGCGCCGGTCGCCTCCACTGTATGCGAGGTGCTGCCGGTCGTCACCTCCGGGTTTGGTGAAAGGGCGTCGTCCTGCATGTCACGGGGCGCGAAACTCAGCCACAGAGCGATCAGCAGCGTCGCGAAGGCGAGGGCGGCGACGGCGCGCAGGCCCCGGGGCGGGGCGGGAGAGGCCGCGGAAGGGGAGAGCGAGGGCAGGAAGGAGGGCCGGGGCGCACGGCGGCGGGGAGGCGCGGGCGGCGGGTCAGGGGATGCCGCGGGGGCGCGGGCCGGGGATGCCGCGGGGGCGGGGGCCGGGGATGCCACGGGGGCGGGGGCCGGTGCGGTGAGGGGCGTGATATTCTCCGGCGTGTCCGGCGCGATGGCTGCGCGCGGGGCTTCATGCCTGGCCGCGGCCGCCGTATGATCCCCAGCCGGCGCTTCGGGCCTGGCCGGTGGCGCCGCCTTCGCCCCGGCATCGCAGTCGCCATCGCCTTCGCTGTCCTCCTCGCCGCCCTGGGGCACCGATT
>JALVEX010000325.1 GCA_027030435.1 Paracoccaceae bacterium | reverse complement strand
CCGGAGGGCCCTCGCGTGAGCACCGATCCCGATACCCCAGAGCCAGACCGCCTCGAAGGCGCGCCCCATCCGCGCGAATGCCCCCGGCTGATCGGCCAGGAAAGCGCCGAGGCGGCCTTTCTCTCCGCCCTGCGATCGGGCCGGCTGCATCACGCCTGGCTGATCCGCGGGCCGCGCGGCACCGGCAAGGCCACGCTCGCCTGGAAGATCGCCCGCTTCCTGCTTTCCGAGGCCCCGCCAGACGCCGGCACCGGCGCACCGGATGCCGGCCTGTTTGCGGATGCCGCCCCCGCCGCATCGCTGCCCGCCGCCCCCGAGAGCCTCGATACCGATCCCGATAGCCCCCTCGCCCACCGCCTGCGCGCCCTCGCCGAGCCGCGCCTTTTCCTCCTGCGCCGCCCGCTCGATGAAAAGACGGGCCGCCTGCGCCAGCAGATCACCGTGGACGAGGTGCGCCGGCTGAAGAATTTCTTCGCCATGAGCGCGGCCGACGGCGGGCGGCGGGTCGTCATCATCGACAGCGCCGACGAGATGAACCCGAGCGCTGCCAACGCGCTCCTGAAGATCCTCGAGGAGCCGCCCGAGGGCGCGGTGCTGCTGCTGGTTGCCCACCAGCCCGCGCGCCTCCTGCCGACGATCCGCTCGCGCTGCCGCGATCTGAGGTGCCACCCGCTCGCGCCCGATGATCTCGCCCGCGCCCTTTCTCAGGCCGGGGCCGAGATCGAGCCGGGGCGCGAAACCGCCCTCGCCGCCCTTGCGGGGGGGAGCGTGGGCGCGGCGATCCGCCTCTCGATGCTGGGCGGGCTCGAGGCCTATCAGGAGATCTGCGATCTCTTTTCACCCCGTGCCGGGCCGGATCGCGCCCGCGCGCTCACCCTGGCCGAAAGCGCCGCCGGGCGCGGCGAGGCGGGGGCGGAGCGGCTCGATCTTCTGCTGCATCTCTTCGATCTCTTCCTCGCCCGCCTCGCGCGCACCGGCGCGGCCGGCCCGCCTCTGGTGGAGGCGGCGCGCGAAGAGGCCGCGCTCATGGCCCGCCTCGCCCCCGGGCCCACCGCCGGGCGGGGCTGGGCCACGCTCCAGCAGGAGCTCGGCGCGCGCGCCCGCCACGGCCGCGCGGTGAACCTTGACCCCGCCGCCCTCATCCTCGATATGATCTTCAGGATCGGGGAAATGGCGGCCCGGAGCGCCGCCCGCTGAGGTGAGAGATGCAGGAAGAACAATCCCACGAAAGCGCCGGAAAGGCGCCCGAATGCCCGCAGCTCGTGGACAGCCATTGCCATCTCGATTTCCCCGATTTCGCCGATGAACTGCCCGAGGTGATCGCGCGCGCCGAAGCGGCCGGGGTGAAGCGGATGGTCACCATCTGCACGAAGCTGCGCAATCTGCCCGCCGTGCGGGCGATCGCCGAGGCGCATGATCCGGTGTTCTTCGCCGCCGCCACCCATCCGATGAGCGTCGCCGAAGAGCCGATGGCCACGGTGGAGGAGCTGGTGGAAATCGCCCGCCATCCCAAATGCGTCGGCATCGGGGAAACGGGGCTCGATTACCATTACACGCGCGAAAGCGCCGAGGCGCAGAAGGAGAGCCTGCGCATCCACATCGAAGCCGCGCGCCGCACCGGGCTGCCGCTCATCATCCACGCGCGCGATGCGGACGAGGATATCGCCGCCATTCTCGGGGAAGAACACGAAAGCGCGCCCTTCGATTGCGTGATGCACTGCTTTTCCTCCGGCCCCGATCTCGCGCGCCGCGCGCTCGATCTCGGCTTCTACCTCTCCATGTCGGGGATCGCCGCCTTCCCCCGCTCCACGGATTTGCGCGAAATCTTCGCCGCCGCGCCCATTGAGCGCATTCTCGTGGAAACCGACGCCCCCTATCTCGCCCCCCCGCCGATGCGCGGCAGGCGCAACGAGCCGGCCTTCGTGGCCCATACCGCGCGCGTCGGAGCCGAGCTTTTCGGGTTGAGCGAGGCGGAGTTCGCGGCCCGCACCACCGAAAACTTCAACCGCCTGTTCAGGAAGGCGGCCGCATGGAGCCCCGAGGGCCATGGCTGAAATGCGCGCCACCATCCTCGGCTGCGGCTCCTCGGGCGGCGTGCCGCGCCTTGGCGGGCGCTGGGGCGCCTGCGATCCCGCCAACCCGAAGAACCGGCGCCGGCGCTGCTCGATGCTGATCGAACGCATCGGCGAAGGCGGCACGACCCGCGTGCTGATCGATACCACCCCCGACATGCGCGCCCAGCTTCTCGATGCCGGCGTGGGCGAACTGGATGCGGTGGCCTACACCCATTCCCACGCCGATCACATGCACGGGATCGACGATCTGCGCATGATCGTGTTCAATACCGGCCGGCGCATGGATGTCTGGGCCGACGAGGCCACCTCGCGCGATCTCATGCGCCGCTTCGGCTATGCCTTCGAAACCCCGGAAGGCTCCAACTACCCGCCGATCTGCAATCTGCACCGGATAGCCGGCCCCTTCACCATCGAGGGCGCGGGCGGGCCCGTGAGCCTCACTCCGCTGCCCGTGCGGCACGGGGAAATCGGCGCGCTCGGCTTCAGGATCGGCGATCTCGCCTATCTGCCGGATGTTTCGGCGATCCCCGATGGCACATGGCCGCTCCTTGAGGGGCTCTCCGCCTGGGTGCTCGATGCGCTGCGCTACAAGCCCCACCCGAGCCATGTGCATCTTGAGCGCGCGCTCGAGTGGATCGCCCGCGCCGCGCCAAAGCGCGCCGTGCTCACCAATCTTCATATCGACATGGATCACGATACCCTGATGCGCGAAACGCCCGATCACGTGACCCCGGCGCATGACGGCATGGTGATCCCCTTCGGCGCCTGAAGCCGAACCGCG
The DNA here is from genome assembly GCA_027030435.1 of Paracoccaceae bacterium. GTDB lineage: Bacteria > Pseudomonadota > Alphaproteobacteria > Rhodobacterales > Rhodobacteraceae > WFVA01. The sequence goes on along the minus strand of JALVEX010000325.1, from coordinate 5,798 downwards.
ATCCTGCCCCGGCAGATGCGAAAGGCGCCCCGCAATGGAGGCGCCTCTTCCCGTCTTGGCCCTACTGCACGCGAGTCCAGGTCTGGCCGCGGCAGATGATGCCGCCCAGAACGCAGCCCGAAACCTTCAGCCTGTTGCCGTTGAGCTGCATCTTGGATTTGTAGGTCTTGTCGCGGTCCGGGGCCCAGATCTTGCCGCCGGAATAGTAGCCTTCGCCCCTGGGCACCATGTCCCAGATCATGCGCTTGCCCACATTGGGCGAAGAAATTTCCTTGCCGTCGGAATCGAAGGCTTTCGCGATCGTGCCGCATATCCTGTCGCCGCAGGCGGCGATCTTCACATGGGCGTAAGTGCCGGTGTCACCGGGCTGGGTCTTCCAGAGCCCTTCCACCGGATCGGCGAGCGCCGCCGCGGCGAAGCCGAAGATGAAAGCGAACGCGAGGCCAAATCTCTTCATCATGCAATCCTCCCTTGCTGCTCCGCCAGTCTGGCCCGCCGCACCCCTTACTGGCAAGCGTTACGTCGGGTCGGAACGCCGCTTTGCATTTGCGCCCGCTTCATGCGAGACAGCGCAGCAAAAGCACAGGAAAGGGCCCAGCGCATGATACTCTACCCCGCGATCGACCTCAAAGACGGCCAGTGCGTGCGCCTTTTGCGCGGCGAGATGGACAAGGCCACCGTGTTCAGCGACAGCCCCGCCGATCAGGCCCGCGCCTTCGCCGATGCCGGCTGCGAATGGCTGCATCTCGTGGATCTCAACGGCGCCTTCGCCGGGCGACCGGTGAACGGGGAGGCGGTGGAGGCGATCCTCGAAGCGGTCAGCCTGCCGGCCCAGCTTGGCGGCGGCATCCGCGACATGGCCACCATCGAAAGCTGGCTCGGGCGCGGCATCGCGCGGGTGATCCTCGGCACGGTGGCGGTGGAGGATCCCGATCTGGTGCGCGAAGCCGCGCGCGCCTTTCCGGGGCGCGTGGCGGTGGGGATCGATGCGCGCGGCGGGCGGGTGGCCACGCGCGGCTGGGCCGAGGAAACCGAGGTGGAGGCGATCGATCTCGCCCGCCGCTTCGAGGACGCGGGCGTGGCGGCAATCATCTATACCGACATCGAGCGCGACGGCGCCATGCAGGGGCCGAACGTGGCCGCCACCGCGGCGCTTGCGCGCGCGGTTTCGATCCCGGTGATCGCCTCGGGGGGCGTGAGTTCGCTCGAGGATCTCGAGGCGCTGCGCGATTGCGGCGCGCCGCTCGATGGCGCGATCTCGGGGCGCGCGCTTTATGACGGCGCCATCGATCTGGCCGAGGCGCTGGCGCTTCTGAAGGGGTGATGGCGGGCGGTATCGGCCTTTTGCGCCTGTCGTGCTCGATCCAAACCACCCAACCCGTTCATCGCAATTCGCCCGGGGCGCACAGCGGCCCGGGCATGCGCCCGCCCGCTCCAAGGCGGTCGCATGCCCTCTATTGGGATCAAGGATGAATTCACGAGGCAGAGAGTGCTCCGGGAAAGGCCTGCAATAGCCTGACCGAAAAATTCTTTGCCTGCGACACTAAATGGAGGATTCGGCTTTCCCGCGCCCAGCCCAGCGCATCACTTCGCCACCGCCTTGCCCGTCAGCCCCTTGAGCGCCTTCGTCAGCTTCTGCACCACCGGCGCATCGGCGGGGATGTCGAAGCGCCCCAGCATTTCGGCCGGATCCTCATAGGCAAGCCACACCTTTCCCGCCTCATCCTCGTAAGCCAGCACCCGCGCCGGCAGCACCAGCCCGGCGAGCGGATTGGCCTGCATCGCCGGCGTGCCCAGCTCGGGCTTGCCGAAGATCAGCAGCGCTTCGGGCGCGAGCTTCATCCCGATCTTCTCCGCCCCGCGCGCATGCTCCACCCGCGCAAAGACCTTCGCCCCCGCTGCGCTGACCACCTTCTCCAGCCGATCCAGCGTCTCATCCACCGAATAGGGGCTTTCCACCCGGATGATCCCGGCATTGGCCATGCCGGCGATCAGGCCGAAGATCACGGCGGCAAACAGTTTCTTCATGACGATACTCCCTCGGCTACCTTGTTCTGTCATGGGGCGAACCTGCCCGCCTTGAGCGGGAGCGTCAAAGCAGATCGGATCACGAAAGCGTGTGCCGGCGCCATTCCGCCGCCCGCCCGCCGCCCTCTCAGCCCCGCCCCGCGCGTTCGGCACGCAGCACCAGCCACAGCCACCAGATCACAGAGGCGGGCACGGTTGTCAGCGCCACCGCCACATTTGCCTCGAAGCCGCCCGTGAGCCGCCAGCCCGCCACCGCCAGAAACGCGCCCGTCAGAGGCGCGATCAGGAAGGTGAAGTGCCTGAGCGCCACGGGCGCGGGGGCGCCGAAATCCACCGGCCCGCCCCGCCCCGTGCCAAGGCGCCCCATCGCCCGTATGGTGATCCAGAGCAGGAGAGGCAGCGAAAGGCGCAGGGGCGAGGGCGCGGCGAGGCTCTGCAAGGCCCAGAGCCCCGCCAGCGCAATGGGCGCGATCATGAGCACCCGGCGGGGCGGGAGCGAAAGCGGCGTCAGCCGATCGAGCAGCAGATGCGCGAGCGGCACCGCTACGCCAAACCCCGCGAGATAGGCGATAAGGCGGGGCGGATCGGGCAGCGCCGCGCGCTCGAGCGGCCAGTATTGCGCCCAGAAGCCGATGAACAGCCCGAGGAGGGCCCAGGCCCCGATCCGCCGCCAGCGCGGCCAGTGCGGGGCCGCGCGCCCGAGCGCGAACACGCCGACCCCGCTGATGAGCGCGTGCCAGGCAAGGGGCGTCCAGGCCAGCTGGAAGGGGAATGCCAGATACATCGTGCCTTCCACCACCCCCTCGATCAGCCAGCCCATGATCGCCGCGCCGAGGAAGGCGGCGGGAAGGCCCTGGATGCCCGTCAGCACCACGGCCGAGAGCGCGGCGGCGCAGCAAAGCGCATACATCGCCCAGATGAAGGCAAGCACCGGCGGCGTCAGCGGATAGGGCGCGACGATCCAGAACATGTTTTCCGAGGCGAAGGCGGCGATCAGGCCGAGCGCGAGCGAAGCCAGCAGGTAGCGCAATGAATTCATCGAGATCTCCCGCATAGAGGCGCATGGCGCGAAGCCCGGAAGGCCCTCCCCCTGCCCCTTCAATGCCCCGCACTATATCCGATGCCTTTCGCGGCGAAAGCGGGCATTGTATTGCGCCGCGGCGGGTATTATGCGTGGGGCATGTTGAAGACCCGCATCATCCCCTGCCTCGATGTGGCCGACGGCCGCGTGGTGAAGGGGGTCAATTTCGTCGATCTGGTGGATGCCGGCGATCCGGTGGAAAGCGCACGCGCCTATGATGCCGCGGGCGCCGACGAGCTTTGCTTTCTCGATATCCACGCCACCCATGAAAACCGCTCCACCATGTATGATCTGGCGCGCCGCACGGCCGAGCAGTGCTTCATGCCGCTCACCATCGGCGGAGGCGTGCGCACGCGCGATGACGTGCGCGCGCTCCTGCTCGCCGGCGCCGACAAGGTCTCCTTCAATTCCGCCGCCGTGGCCAACCCGGACGTGGTGGCCGAGGCGGCCAATCACTTCGGCAGCCAGTGCATCGTGGTGGCGATCGATGCGAAAACGGTCGCGCCGGGAAAGTGGGAGATCTTCACCCACGGCGGGCGCCGATCCACCGGGATCGATGCGGTGGAATTCGCCCGCACCGTGGTGGCGAAGGGCGCGGGCGAGATCCTGCTCACCAGCATGGATCGCGACGGCACGCGCGCGGGCTTCAACCTGCCGCTGACGCGCGCCATTTCCGATGCCGTCAGCGTGCCGGTGATCGCCTCGGGCGGCGTGGGCACGCTCGATCATCTTGTGGAGGGCGTGAAGGAAGGGGGCGCGAGCGCGGTGCTCGCCGCCTCGATCTTCCATTTCGGCGATTTCACCATCCGCGAGGCCAAGCAGCACATGGCCGCCGCCGGCATCCCGGTGCGGCTCGAACCGGAGGAATGCGCAGATGAACACGCTTGAACGCCTCGCCGCCACCATCGAGGCGCGCAAGACCGCCGATCCCGAAAGCTCCTGGACGGCGCGGCTTCTGGCAGAGGGGCCCGAGGCCTGCGCCGGGAAATTCGGCGAGGAGGCGGTGGAGGCGATCATGGCCGCGGTGAAGAACGATCGCGCGAACCTCACCCATGAGGCGGCCGATGTGCTCTATCACCTGCTGGTGATGCTGGCGGCGCGCGATGTGAGCCTCGGCGAGGTGCTGGCGGAGCTGGCGCGGCGCGAAGGCACCTCGGGGCTTGCCGAGAAGGCGGCGCGGGGCAGGTGAACCGGCCGCCTGTCCCGGGTCTGGCGGCAACGCAATTGCGGCAATGGGGCCACACCCATCCGCCCCGCCCTTTCCTTCGCAGGCCCGCCTTGCCGCCCGATCAAGGCTCGGCTAAGGCTTTCAGCAAAGGACAGTGAACCGCCATGCGCATCCTCATCACGAATGACGACGGCATCAACGCCCCCGGCCTCAAGACCCTCGAAGCCATCGCCGCCGAGGTGGCGGGGCCGGAAGGCGAAGTCTGGGTCGTGGCGCCGGCCTTCGAGCAATCGGGCGTGGCGCACAAGATCTCCTACACGCATCCGATGATGATCGCCAAGATGGGCGAGCGCCGCTATGCCGCCGAAGGCAGCCCGGCCGATTGCGTGCTCGCCGGGCTGCATGACGTGATGAATGGCAATCCCCCCGATCTGGTGCTTTCCGGCGTCAACCGGGGCAACAACTCGGGCGAGAACGCGCTTTATTCCGGCACCCTTGGCGGCGCCATGGAGGCGGCGCTTCAGGGCCTGCCGGCGATCGCGCTTTCCCAGTATCTGGGCCCCGAAAACCGCATGCTCGATGATCATTTCGAGGCCGCCGCCGTGCATGGCGCGGATGTGGTGCGTGGGCTTCTCGAAGCGGGCTTCGAAGACAGCAGCGATCATTACCGCCTGTTCTACAACGTGAATTTCCCACCCTGCAGGGCCGAGGCGGTGAAGGGGCGGCGGATCACGGCCCAGGGGTTCCGCCCGGATACGCGCTTCAGCGTCGAGCCCCACATGGCCCCCTCGGGGCGCCGCTTCCTGTGGATCAAGGGAAGCAATCAACACCGGGCGAGCGCGCCGGGCACCGATGTGCACGCCAATCTCGAGGGCTACATCTCGATCACGCCGATGCGCGCCGATCTCACCGCCCATGACATGCTCGCCTCCCTGAAGGACCATCTCGAATGACCGGCAGCGGCGCAGACGAAAGCCCCCTCTCCCCCGCGGAGCTGGCCGAGCGCAAGATGCAGTTCCTCTTCCATCTGCGCTCCAAGGGCGTGACCGACAGGCGCGTGCTCGAAGCGATGGAGAAGATCGATCGCGGCGCCTTCGTGCGCGGCATCTTCGCCGCCCGCGCCTATGAGGACATGCCCCTTCCCATCGCCTGCGGCCAGACCATCAGCCAGCCCTCGGTGGTGGCGCTGATGACCCAGGCGCTCGATGTGCACCCCCGCCACAAGGTGCTGGAGATCGGCACCGGCAGCGGCTATCAGGCGGCGATCCTGAGCCAGCTTGCCCGGCGCGTCTATACGATCGACCGCTTCCGCAAGCTCGTCATCGCCGCGCGCGCGCTGTTCGAAGAGCTTGATCTCACCAATATCACCGCGATCACCGCCGATGGCTCCCACGGCCTGCCCGAACAGGCCCCCTTCGATCGCATCATCCTCACCGCCGCCGCCGAGGACCCCCCTTCGCCGCTCCTGGCGCAATTGCGGGTGGGCGGGGTGATGGTGCTGCCGGTGGGCCAGTCCGACAC
>JALVEX010000324.1 GCA_027030435.1 Paracoccaceae bacterium | reverse complement strand
GTAGATGGAATGAAATCGACAGCTTGTTCGGCTTTGCCGTTTATCGCAGATGGCCCATGGCGTAGGTGGGTTCGAGCATGGTCTTGCGGATGAGGGCTTCGAGGCGTGCGGGATCGGGCTGGGCGTCGGGAGCGGGGGCGGTGCCCGTTTCCTCGGCTGCTATGCCGCCGGTGATGAAGAGCGTGTCGAAGCCCTCGCCGAGCCCGCCTTTGATATCGGTTTCCAGCCCGTCGCCGATGGCGAGGATGCCGGCATCGGGGATTTCCCGCCCGAGCGCGGCGATCCGGTTGCGCGCCAGCGTATAGACGGGCGGCCAGGGCTTGCCGAAATAGAGCACCTCGCCGCCCATGTCCTCGTAGAGCCGTGCCAGCGCGCCGGCGCAATAGAGGACCGTATCGCCGTAATGGACGACGATATCGGGATTGGCGCAGAGCATCTTCAGGCCGAGCTGCTTTGCCATCATGAGGGTCGGGCGGTAATCGTCGGGGGTTTCGCTGCGGTCATCCACGAGGCCTGTGCAGAGGATGCCCTCGGCTTCCTCGAGGGGAACGCGGCGGATATCGGCGGGGTTGTCCACCTCGGGCGGGGGCGCAAAAAGGCCGAGATCCTTTTCGGGGCCGATGTGATACACCTTTTCGCCGATCAGGCCGCGATAAAGCGCGATGCGGGTGGCATCGCCGGAGGTGGCGATGTCATCCCAGGCATCTTTCGGCACCCCGAGACGGGAGAGCTGGGCTTCCACATCCGCCTTGGGGCGGGGGGCGTTGGTCAGCAGGATCACGACCCCGCCGCCGGCACGGAAATCCATGAGCGCCGCCACGGCCTCGGGAAAGGCACGCACGCCATTGTGCAGGCAGCCCCAGAGATCGCACAGGAGCGCCTCATGGCGGGCCGGGATTTCGGCAAGGCGGGGGACGATCTGCATGGGCTCCCTTTCCGGGGGTCAGAGCTTGAGGGCGGGGATGATCTGCTTCTTGCGGCTGACCACGCCCGGAAGCAGCGCCGTATCGCCTTGCACCTTCACGCCGAAGCTCTTCTCGGCGATCTCGCGCACCAGATCATTGGGCACGAGGAGGGTCGATTGGCCATTGAGGATATCGACGATGAACATAAGCACCTGATCCACGCCGTCTTCCGCCGCGACCGGCTCCATCGCCGCCATCAGTGCGGCCTTGCGCGCAAGCACCACCTCGGGGGCGGTGGTTTCCAGCACCGAGATGCGGAATTTCCTGCCGCCGAGTTCGTATTCCTTGCTGTCCATGCGCAGGAGTTCGGCTTCACTGAAGGCGGAGACATCGGATTTCGCGGCAAACATCTCGGCGGCGTATTCGGGGATCGAGAGGCGCAGATCGGCGGCGAGCTTCTCGGCCACATCGCGATCATGATCGGTGGTGGTGGGGGAGCGGAATTCGAGGGTGTCGGAGAGGATGCAGGAGAGCATCACGCCCTTGATCGCCTCGGGCATGCGGGCCGCGTCATCCCCCATCAGATCATGCATCACCGTGGCGGTGCAGGCCAGCGGGCGGATGGTGACAGTGATCGGACCCCTGGTGCGCAGGCCGCCCGCAAGCAGGTGATGATCGATGATCTCGGTCACGTCGGCCTCGTTGATCGAAGCGGGGAGCTCGGCCGGGTTGTTGGTATCGACAACGATGCAGCGCTCGCCCGGGGCCACATCTTCGATGATCTCCGGCTGCTCGAAGCCCCAGCGCGAGAGCACGAATTTCGCCTCCGTATTGGGCTCGCCGAGGAGCTTCGCTTCGGCTTTCTCGCCGCGGATTTCGTTCACGTACCAGGCCCAGACGATGGGCGAGCCGGTGGCGTCCGTATCGGGGGATTTGTGGCCGAAAATCTTGATGGTCATGGCGGGTTCCCGTGTTTCATTTTCTCTGGCTGCGCTCTTATAGGTGGGGTTCGGGTGGATGTCAGCCCCGATCGCCAGCTTCCTGCGATGGCTCGAGGCGGCCGGATGAGGCGGGGCCGTCTGGCATTCTTCCGCCCCCGCCCCGCGCCCCCGGGGATATTGATGGAGCAGTGATGAGTCTGGTGCCGGCGAGTGGCCTCGCAGAGAGGGAGCGTTACGCAGGAAGGTTCGGCGGAATTTTCGGTTTGTCCTGCCTTGACACCTCCTGCGCACCTCCCTATCTCCAAGCCGTTAGCACTCACCCGGGGTGAGTGCCAGAACCTGGAAACGTAACTTTGAGCCTAAGGAGCTTCGAAGATGGCATTCAAACCGCTGCATGACCGCGTGCTTGTCCGGCGCGTGGAGAGCGAAGAGAAAACCGCAGGCGGGCTTATCATCCCCGATACCGCCAAGGAAAAGCCTGCCGAAGGCATCGTCGTTGCTGCCGGCGAAGGCGCGCGCAAGGATTCGGGAGAGCTGATCCCGATGGCCGTGAAGGAAGGTGACAAGATTCTTTTCGGCAAGTGGTCCGGCACCGAGGTGATCCTCGATGGCGAGGAACTGCTGATCATGAAGGAAAGCGATATCCTCGGGATCATCGAGTAAGAGCGCTTTCGGGCCGCTTGTAACGAAGAAACAAACAATCAGGAGCAATGGAAAATGGCGAAGGAAGTCAAGTTTGACACCGATGCACGCAATCGCATGCTGAACGGCGTCAACATTCTGGCAGACGCTGTGAAGGTCACCCTCGGTCCCAAGGGCCGCAACGTGGTGATCGACAAGTCCTTCGGTTCGCCGCGCATCACCAAGGATGGTGTGACGGTGGCCAAGGAGATCGAGCTTGAGGACAAGTTCGAGAACATGGGCGCGCAGATGGTGAAGGAAGTCGCCTCGCGCACCAATGACGAAGCCGGCGACGGCACCACCACCGCAACCGTTCTGGCCCAGGCCATCGTGCGCGAGGGCCTGAAGCAGGTTGCCGCCGGCCTCAATCCGATGGATCTGAAGCGCGGCATCGATCTGGCCACCGGCAAGGTTGTCGAGAGCGTGAAGAATGCTTCGCGCGAGGTGAAGGACAGCGAAGAGGTGGCCCAGGTGGGCACCATCTCGGCCAACGGCGAAGAGCAGATCGGCAAGATGATCGCCGAGGCGATGCAGAAGGTCGGCAACGAGGGTGTGATCACCGTCGAGGAGAACAAGGGCCTCGAGACCGAGGTAGAGGTCGTCGAGGGGATGCAGTTCGATCGCGGCTATCTCTCGCCCTATTTCATCACCAACCCCGACAAGATGGTGGCCGAGCTCGAGGATGTGCTGATCCTTCTCCACGAGAAGAAGCTCTCCTCGCTGCAGCCGATGGTGCCGCTTCTGGAAAGCGTTATCCAGTCCGGCAAGCCGCTGCTGATCATCGCTGAGGATGTGGAAGGCGAAGCCCTTGCCACGCTGGTGGTGAACAAGCTGCGCGGCGGCCTGAAGGTCGCGGCCGTGAAGGCGCCGGGCTTCGGCGATCGCCGCAAGGCCATGCTGCAGGATATCGCCATCCTGACGGGCGGCCAGGTGATCTCGGAAGAGCTTGGCATGAAGCTCGAAAACGTGACCATCGACATGCTTGGCGGTGCCAAGAAGGTGACCATCACCAAGGATGAAACCACCATCGTCGATGGCCATGGCAGCAAGGAAGAGATCGAGGCCCGCATCAAGCAGATCAAGCAGCAGATCGAGGAAACCACCTCGGACTATGACCGCGAGAAGCTGCAGGAGCGCCTTGCGAAGCTTGCCGGCGGTGTGGCCGTGATCCGCGTCGGCGGCATGACCGAAACCGAGGTGAAGGAGCGCAAGGATCGCGTCGATGACGCTCTGAACGCGACCCGCGCCGCGGTGCAGGAAGGCATCGTCGTGGGTGGTGGCGTGGCGCTCGTGCAGGCCGCGAAGAAGCTCCAGGGCCTGAAAGGCGCCAACGCCGATCAGGATGCCGGCATCGCCATCGTGCGCCGCGCGATCGAAGCGCCGCTGCGCCAGATCGCCGAGAACGCCGGTGTCGATGGTGCCGTGGTCGCGGGCAAGGTGCGCGAGAGCGACGATCCCGCCTTCGGCTTCAACGCCCAGACGGAAGAATATGGCGACATGTTCAAGTTCGGCGTGATCGATCCGGCCAAGGTGGTGCGCACCGCGCTTGAGGATGCGTCCTCCGTTTCCGGCCTCCTGATCACCACCGAAGCCATGGTGGCCGACAAGCCCGAGCCCAAGGGCGCGGCCGCCGGCGGCGGCATGCCCGACATGGGCGGCATGGGCGGCATGATGTAAGCCGGCCCATCGGCCAGAAGAAGCGGGGCTGCCCTTCGGGGCGGCCCCTTTTCATTGCGCGGCGTTCTTTCGCCGCCGGGCTCGCAAATCCCGCCCGGCATGATTATCTTCGCCTCATGATGCGCCTCATGCTCTTCCTTGCCGTTGTCATCGCGCCCCTCGCGGCGCGGGCCGATTGCGTGATCCTGCTGCACGGTCTGGCGCGCGGGAGCGCTTCGCTGGCGGTGATGGAGCGGGCGCTGGAAGAAGCTGGATACAGCGTGGTGAACACCGCCTATCCTTCCACCGCCGCGCCGGTGGAGGACCTGGCCGAAAGCACGATCCCCGGCGCGATTGCCCAATGCAGCGGCGCCGGGCGCATCCATTTCGTGACCCACTCGATGGGTGGAATACTCCTGCGCCATTACCTCGCCAGCCACCGCCCGGAGGATCTCGGGCGCGTGGTGATGCTGGCGCCGCCCAATCACGGCTCGGAACTGGTTGACAGGCTCGGGCGCTGGGCCGCCTTCCGGCTGGTGAACGGCCCTGCCGGGATGGAGCTTGGCACCGGCCCCGGGAGTCTGCCCAATCGTCTGCCCCCGCCCTGGTTCGATCTCGGCATCATTGCCGGCAACCGCTCGCTCAATCCCTTCTATTCGGCCATGATCCCGGGGGCGGATGACGGCAAGGTATCCGTGGCATCGGCCCGCCTCGAGGGGGCCGCGGATTTCATCGTGCTGCCGGTCAGCCATACCTTCATGATGAACAATCCGCTGGTGCTTCTCGAGGTGTCGGAATTCCTCGAAAACGGCCGCTTCGATCACGAGCTTAACTATGGCGAGGCAATCGCCCGCATTGCTGCGGGGGAATGATCTGCCTGCTGCCTACAGGCGGATGCGGTTCACATGGCCCATCTTGCGTCCGGGGCGCGCTTCGGCCTTGCCGTAGAGATGGATCGCGGCGTGCGGTTCGCGCGCGATTTCGGGGATGCGGGCGATATCATCGCCGATCAGGTTTTCCATCTCCACATCTGCGTAGCGCGCGCCATTGCCGAGCGGCCAGCCGGTGATGGCGCGGATGTGCTGTTCGAACTGATCCACCGCGCATCCCTGCTGTGTCCAGTGCCCGGAATTGTGGACCCGCGGCGCGATCTCGTTCACGATCAGGCCGTTGTCGGTGACGAAAAGCTCGATCCCCATCACGCCCACGTAATCGAGCCCCGAGAGGATGCGCCCGGCGAGCAGGGCGGCATCGGCGGAAAGGCCGGCCGGGATCGGGGCCGGCACGGTGGTTGTGCGCAGGATGCCGGCTTCGTGGATGTTGTGGCCGGGATCATAGCAGGCGATTTCGCCCCTGAGGCCCCGCGCCGCGATCACCGATATTTCGAGGCTGAAATCGACGAACCCCTCGAGGATCGCCGGCGCGCCTTCAAGTGAACCGAGCGCGGCGGGGGCGTCATCCGGGGCCATGATCCGGGCCTGGCCCTTGCCATCGTAGCCGAAGCGGCGGGTTTTCAGGATCGCCGGCGTGCCGATCTCGCCGAGCGCGGCTTCAAGATCGGCGGCTGTATTCACCGCAGCAAAAGGCGCGGTGGAAAGCCCCAGCCCCTGCAGGAATTCCTTTTCCGCGAGCCGATCCTGGGAGACGGCGAGCGCCCGGCGGCCGGGGCGAATGGGGCGGATGATCTCCAGCTCGTCCAGTGCTTGGGTGGGGATGTTTTCGAACTCATAGGTGATCACATCCACGCTCTCGGCGAATTCGATCAGCGCGTCGGGATCATCGTAGGGGGCGGTGAAGCAGGCGGCGGCCACCTGCGCGGCGGGGCAATCGGCGCCGGGCTCGAAGATGTGGCACCTGTAGCCAAGGCGCGCGGCGGCCATCGAGAGCATCCGGCCAAGCTGTCCGCCGCCGAGAATGCCGATCACGGCGCCCTGGGGCAGGGGATCAGCCATCCTCGGGCTCCTCGGGCTCCTCGGGGATCGAGGCGGTGAGCGCTTCGTGCCAGCGCGCGAGGCGCCCGGCGAGGGCGGGATCGGTGAGGGCGAGGATGCGCGCCGCCATCAGCCCGGCATTGAAGGCGCCGGCCCCGCCGATCGCCATGGTGGCCACGGGAAAGCCGCGTGGCATCTGGAGGATGGAATAGAGGCTGTCCACCCCGGAAAGCGCCTCGGTGCGGATTGGCACGCCGATCACGGGCAGGTGGGTCTTGCTGGCGATCATGCCCGGCAGATGCGCCGCGCCCCCGGCTCCGGCGATGATCGCCTGCAGGCCGCGCCCGGCGGCGCTTTTGCCGTATTCCCAGAGACGATCGGGCGTGCGATGGGCCGAGACGATGCGCCGTTCATGCGCCACGCCCAACTCATCGAGGATGCGGGCGGCCTCCTGCATCGTCGGCCAGTCGGACTGGCTGCCCATGATGATGCCGATTTTCACCTGTTCCATGCCGAGAGACCCCGCGAAACCCCTTGTGGAGCGCGCACTATAGCGAACCCGCGCGCGCGCGCAATCTTGCAATATCAGGCGATGATATCGGGGGTGAGCTCGTTTTCCAGCATGGCGATCCTGTCTTTCAGGGAAAGCTTCTGGCGCTTCATGCGCTTGATGGTGAAGGGATCGCCGCGCTGCTCGGTGAGGGCGCGGATGGCCTCGTCGAGATCGCGGTGCTCCTGTTTCAGCAATTCAAGGCGCAGGCGCAGGATTTCCTCGTGCGACATTTCCTCGGGGCGCATCATGCCACCGCTTTCCTCCTGCCATGCTTCCCATCGGGTGATCCCCGCAATTCTAGCGCAGAATGGGCCGTTCGAACAGGGCGCGCAGGCATTTGTGCCATATCTTGCAGAAAGGGGCGCCAATCCCCATATTTCTTGTGCGGCTGCCGCGTTCGGGGCCGTGAAAGAAGATGTCGCTCGATGATGAGGACGAAAGGTATGACACGATTTACAATGGGCATGCGGCCCGTGCTGCCCGGATACGGGCAGGCAATGAGAGAGCCGAAAGCCGCTTCCCGCGCCGGAAAGGATGGCTACCCTCCCTTTGATGTGGTGATGCTTGACGAGGATCACTATCGGATCACGCTCGCGGTGGCCGGTTTCGGGGAGGACGAGCTTGAGGTCGTCATTGAAAACGGCGAACTGCTGATCCGCGGTGCGCAGGAAAAGGGCGATGAGGGGAAGCGGATCTTCCTCCATCGCGGCATCGCCACGCGCCGGTTCATGAAGCGCTTCGCACTTGGCGAAAATGTGGAGGTGCGCAGCGCGCGGCTGGAAAACGGGCTCTTGCATGTGGATCTCGAGCGTGTGCGCCCCGAGAGCGTGCAGAAGCGCATCGCCATCCGCAGGGGATGAGCGGGGCGCGCGGTGCAGCCGCCGGAAGGAATAACCCTGTCACCACGCGAACGAGGGGAGAAGAAACATCGAGAGAGGAAGGAAAAGGCATGAACTCCGAATATGATTTCGGCAAGGATCGGGAGGAGGACCGGATCGTCTATGTGCGCTCCGTCGCCGTGAGCGATCTGCCGCCCGAGGTGCAGGCGCAATTGCCCGGCACCGAGAAGCTCTACGCCGTTCACAGCGCCGATGGCGAGCGCCTTGCGCTGGTGCGCGATCGCAATCTCGCCTTCGTGCTGGCCCGGCAAAACGATCTGACGCCCGTCACCGCCCACTGAGGCGGGGAGGAGAGCCCATGGGAGATGCGAGATCGAGCACCATGTGCACGAAGGGTGCAGACGAAACATGAAATCCCCGCTCCATGCAGAGCGGGGATTTTGTTATTGAGGCCCGTTTCAGGCCGGATGTGATCGCCTTCTAGGTGCGGAACACCCGGTAGATCGCCGGGATCACCAGCACCGTGAACATGGTGGAGGTGAAGAGCCCGAAGAGCAGCGAGATCGCCAGCCCCTGGAAGATCGGATCGGCGAGGATCACCGCGGCGCCGATCATGGCGGCAAGCGCCGTCAGCAGGATCGGCTTGAAGCGGGTGGCGCCGGCCTTGATCAGGGTTGGCACGTCCACATGGCCATCGTCATTTGCATGGCGGATGAAATCCACCAGCAGGATCGAATTGCGCACGATGATCCCGGCAAGCGCGATGAAGCCGATCATCGAGGTGGCGGAGAAGGGCGCGTTGAAGAGCCAATGGCCGAACATGATGCCGAGGAAGGTGAGCGGCACCGGCGTCAGGATCACCAGCGGCAGCCTGAAGGAGCCGAACTGCGCCACCACGAGGATGTAGATCCCGAGAAGCGCCACCATGAAGGCCGCGCCCATGTCGCGGAACGTCACCCAGGTGACTTCCCACTCCCCGTCCCACAGGAGGGTGCTGTGGCTCTCGTCCTCCGGCTGGCCGTGATAGCGGATGGTGGGCTTTTCGAGGTCGCCCCAATCCATCTGGTCGAGCTTGTCGGCCACCGCGAGCATGCCGTAAAGCGGCGCCTCGAACTGGCCTGCGAGCTCGCCCATCACCATCTCGGCATAGCGGCCGTTGTGGCGGAAG
>JALVEX010000323.1 GCA_027030435.1 Paracoccaceae bacterium | reverse complement strand
GCACGTGATCGAAGGCGGCGCCATCGGCCACGTCCACCTCGAGCACCGAATTGAACCGCGCGCCGCCGGGGCCGTTTTCGAGAAGCGTGAGCGAAGCGCCCTCCTCGAGCCGCACCACGTGATGGAGCATGGCATCGGAATGGCTGTGGTAATGGCGGTAGATCAGCGAAACCGGGCGCGTGACCTTGCCGGTCACGCGGATCAGCACGCCGTTGCGCGCACAGGCCGTGTTGAGCGCCGCGAGCGGGCGGGGCACGGGGCTCTGGCCCTCGGCCTCGAGCCGGCCAAAGAGATCCTGCGCCCAGTGGAGATCGGCCTCGGCGGCCTCGAGAAGGGTGGTCACCTCGATCCCCTCGCCGGCTTTCGTCAGATCGTCCGAAGCGCGCGGATCGAAGCGGCCGTCGGTAAAGACGATCTTCAGGCGGTCGATCTCGTCAAACACGAGGGATTCGTCGGTCTCAAACGGCTCGGCCGCGGCGGGCTCGGGCGCGGTGAGAAGATCGGGGCGCGTGAAGCGCCAGTATTCATCGCGCCGCCCCGGCAGGCCCATGGCCCTGAGCCGCGCCTCGGCATCCTCGCGCGCCTTCCTGATCCAGGCCCCGGCCTTGTATTGCGCCAGATCCTCCTTGCAGCGCGCCAGGCGCGCTTCGAGCGCATCGCTCTCCTGCTTTTGCGCGCCCATCAGGCCACCTCCTCCAGAATGCCGGCATAGCCGTTTTCCTCGACCTCGCGGGCAAGCTCGGGCCCGCCCGTCTTGACGATGCGGCCATCGGCCATGATGTGCACCACATCGGGCACGATGTGATCGAGCAGGCGCTGGTAATGGGTGATGACGAGGAAGGAGCGCTCGGGCGAGCGCAGCGCGTTCACGCCCTTGGCGACGAGCTTCATCGCGTCCACGTCAAGGCCGGAATCGGTCTCGTCCAGGATGCACATCTTCGGCTCGAGGATCGCCATCTGCAGGATCTCGTTGCGCTTCTTCTCGCCGCCCGAGAAGCCCACGTTCACCGGGCGCTTCAGCATGTCGGCATCGATCTGGAGTTCCTTTGCCTTCTCGCGCACGAGCTTCAGGAATTCGGTGGCCGAAAGCTCGGGCTCGCCCCGGAGCTTCCTTTGCGCATTCACCGCCGTGCGCAGGAAATTCATGTTGCTGACGCCGGGGATCTCCACCGGATACTGAAAGGCGAGGAAAAGCCCCTGTGCGGCGCGCTCCTCGGGCTCGAGCTCGAGGAGATCGACGCCATCGAGCGTGGCGCTGCCTTCCGTCACCTCGTAGCCATCGCGCCCGGCGAGCACATAGGAGAGCGTGGATTTGCCCGAGCCGTTGGGCCCCATGATCGCATGCACCGCGCCGGTGGGCACGGTGAGATCCACGCCCTTCAGGATCTCCTTGTCCTCTTCCTCGAGCTTCACGTGCAGGTTCTTGATTTCCAGCATTTTCTTTCCTTTTCGGGATTGTCTTTTTCCGGGGTGTCTCTTGATGTCAGAAGGGCTGGGTGAACAGCCCGATGATCCTTGTCATGTGATCGCGCGGCAGCATCTTCGGCGTCACTTCGAATTTCGCCATCCGCCCGCGCATCTCGACGGGCTTGAAGAATTCCTCCACCACGTGATAGCGCCGGCGTCCGGCGTAATCGTCAAACAGCACGGTGAGCGGCTTTTTCGTGCGCAGCATGCAGGTGACGAAACAGGCCGGGCGGAAGCGGCCGTCGATCAGCACCAGATCGGGGGCCACGAAATCGGCGCGATCCCAGACGGAAAGCGGATAGCGATGCCAGCCACGCCAGCCGCTTTCATCCACCGGACGGCCCCATTTGCCGGTGGGGCCGATATCGGCGTGGTGCAGCACCACCTGCGAACGGGTCCCGGCCTGATCGAGCCAGGCCTGAAGATCCTCCATCCAGGCGCGGTCGCTCTCGACGGAAAAGATCGTCTTTCCCTCCATTTCCGCCGCGAGCGCGGTGGAGCCGCCGCTGCCGTATTCAAGGATCACCTCCGCCGCCTCGTAATGGGTGCGCACCCATTCGCCCACCTCCGCGGGGAAGGTGAGCGCGGGGCGCGATATGGCCTGTGCACCGCTCATGCGCCCGCAGCCCTAGCCGAGCTTCACGGCCGTGCCGGAGGCCGAAACCATCAGCATGGAGCCATTGGCGCCGATCACCTCGTAATCGAGATCCACGGCCACGACGGCATCGGCACCGAGCGCGGCGGCGC
>JALVEX010000322.1 GCA_027030435.1 Paracoccaceae bacterium | reverse complement strand
GGGCTCGCCTCGATCTACGTGAAGGCGCTGAACAGGGTGAAGGAAAGATGAGCGGCCATTCCGTCACCGAGCCCACCCGGCGCCAGAAGTGGATCGCCGCCGCGCTGGTGATCGCCTACACGGTGATCACCCTGATCCCGCTCCTATGGATCATCAGCACCGGCTTCAAGAGCCCCTCGGACGCGATCTCCTACCCGCCCAAGGTGATCTTCACCCCCTCGCTCGAGGGCTATGTCAATCTCTTCACCACCCAGACCCGCATCACCCCCGACATGGAAGCCACCCTGCCGCCGCCCGAAACCTGGTATGAAAGGCTGGTGCGCAGGAAGGGCATGGTGATCGCCGGGCCCTCGCGCTACGGCCAGCGCTTTCTCAATTCGGTGATCATCGGCTTCGGCTCCACCTTCCTTTCGGTTTTCCTCGGCACGCTCGCGGCCTATGCCTTTTCGCGCTTCCGGGTGCCGATCAAGGATGATCTGCTGTTCTTCATCCTCTCCACCCGGATGATGCCGCCCATTGCGGTGGCGATCCCGATCTTCCTCATGTATCGCCAGCTTGGCCTGTCGGACACGCATCTGGGCATGATCCTCCTCTATACGGCGGTCAATCTCTCGCTTTCGGTCTGGCTTCTGAAGGGGTTCATCGATGAAATCCCGCGCGAATACGAGGAGGCGGCGCTGATCGATGGCTACACCCGCTTCCAGGCCTTCCGCAAGGTGGTGCTGCCCCAGGCGGCGGCGGGGATCGCCTCCACCGCCATCTTCTGCCTGATCTTCGCCTGGAACGAATATGCCTTCGCCGTGCTTCTGACCTCCGGCGAGGCCCAGACGGCGCCGCCCTTCATCCCCACCATCATCGGCGTGGGCGGGCAGGATTGGCCGGCGGTGGCGGCCGGGGCCACCCTCTTCCTCCTGCCGGTGATGATCTTCACCATCATGCTGCGCAAGCACCTGCTGCGCGGGATCACCTTCGGAGCGGTGCGCAAATGAGCGGGGTTTTCAGGAGATTTTTCAGGGGATTGATGCGCTTCAGGCGCGGGCCCTGGGAGATGCTGGCCAGCATCCTGATCGCGCTCGGCGTGTTCATGATGATGCAGCCCTTCTGGATGGTTGCCTATACGTGGTCCTTCCTCGTCACGCTGACGGGAACGGTGATGTTCATCATCACCAGCCATTTCCCGGAGTAGCCCATGGCCGAGATCGAGATCAGGAACCTGCGCAAGGATTTCGGCGATTTCACCGCCGTGCATTCCTCTTCCTTCACCATCCATGACGGCGAGTTCTTCATGCTGCTCGGCCCCTCGGGCTGCGGCAAGACGACTACGCTGCGCATGATCGCCGGGCTCGAGCTGCCCACTGCGGGCGAAATCTGGATCGATGGCGAGGAGGTGGGGCAGAAGCGCGCGGCGGAGCGCGATATCGCCTTCGTCTTCCAGATGTTCGCGCTCTACCCGCACATGAACGTGCGCCAGAACATCACCTATCCGCTGAAAAGCCAGGGGATGAGGCGCGCCGAGATCGCGGCGAGGCTCGCCGAGGTCGCGCGCATTCTCGGCATCGAGGATATCCTTGACAAGCCCGTGGGCGGGCTTTCGGGCGGCGATCGCCAGCGCGTGGCGCTCGGGCGGGCCATCGTGCGCGAGCCCAAGGCCTTCCTGATGGACGAGCCCCTCGGCGCGCTCGATGCGGAATTTCGCGAGCGCATGGCCGAGGAGCTGCGCGCGCTGCATGACCGCATCAATGCCACCACCGTCTATGTGACCCACGATCAGCTCGAGGCCATGCAGATGGGCGATCGCATCGCGGTGATGAACGCGGGGCGGGTGGAGCAGATCGGCCCGCCCCAGCAGATCTACGACTGGCCCGCGAGCCTCTTCGTGGCCGATTTCATCGGCTCGCCGGCGATGAATTTCCTCTCTTTCGAGGGGCAGGTGGAGGCCGGTGGCGCGGTGGTCGGGATCGGCGGCGTCAGCCAGGCTGTCCCGCGCCAGCTTGATGCGGCGGCGGGGCGGCTGGTGCTCGGCGTGCGCCCGGAGCATGTCCGCCTCCATGAGCCCGATGCGGCGCGGATCCGGGGCGAGGTGATCGCCAGCGAATATCTGGGCACCACCCGCATCGTCACCGTCGAGACGGCGCATGGCACGGTGAAGGCGCGCATCCCCGCGGCCGATAACGCGCGTGTTGGCGAGGCGGTGGGGCTCGGCCTTGATCCCGCCGCCATCACGCTTTTCGATGCCGAAAGCGGGCGCGCGCTCGTCTCCGAGGCCAACAGGGAGGTGCTGGCCGATGGCTGAGGTGCGGCTTGAAGGAATCTCCAAGGCGTTCGGCGCACAGGTGGCCATCGATGACGTGAGCCTCACCGTGCCCGACGGCGCCTTCGTGGTGCTGCTCGGCCCTACCGGCGCCGGCAAGACGACGACACTGCGCCTCATCGCCGGCCTCGAGCGCCCGGATGCGGGGCGTATCGTGATCGGTGGCCATGACGTCACCGCGCTGACGCCGGCGGAGCGCAACGTGGCGATGGTGTTTCAGCAATATTCGCTCTACCCGCATATGAGCGTGCGCGAAAATCTGGCCTTCCCCCTGCGCTCGCCCGTGTGCAACCTGCCCGAGGAAGAGATCGCGCGCCGGATCGGCGAGGTGGCGGAGATCCTCCAGATCACCCACAAGCTCGACAACCGCGCCACCGCGCTTTCGGGGGGCGAGATGCAGCGGGTTTCGATCGGCCGGGCGCTGGTGCGCGATCCGGTGATCCACCTGATGGACGAGCCGCTTTCCTCGCTCGATGCCCGCCTGCGCGCCGATCTCAGGATCGAGCTGAAGCGCATCCAGAAGGATCTCGGCGCG
This sequence comes from Paracoccaceae bacterium, assembly GCA_027030435.1. GTDB lineage: Bacteria > Pseudomonadota > Alphaproteobacteria > Rhodobacterales > Rhodobacteraceae > WFVA01. The sequence continues at coordinate 5,829 of JALVEX010000322.1, read as the reverse complement.
ACCATGCTCTACGTCACCCACGATCAGATCGAGGCGATGACCATGGCCACCCATGTGGGCGTGCTCGATCACGGTCGCCTCGTGCAATTCGCCCCGCCGCGCGAGATCTACGAGGATCCCGTCAGCATCTATGCCGCCAGCCGCCTCGGCTCGCCGCGCATCAATATCCTGCCCGCCGATCTCTTCCCCGGCGCGCCGGCGGGGGCCGAGAGCATCGGCCTGCGCCCCGAACACATCCGCCTCGGCGAGGGGCAGGAAGCGCAGGTGGTGCGCCTGGAGCATCTGGGCGATCAGACGCGCCTGCACCTTCGCCTCGCCGGGCATGATCTGATCACCCTGGTGGCGGCGCATGCCGATCTCAAGCGCGGAGACAGCATCGCCGTTTCCCCAGAGACCCCGCTTTATTTCGATGCGGACGGCAACCGTATCTGACACCCCTGTTCAGCAAGGAGATTGATCGTGGCCCAGTTCATCAACAGCAAGGAAGCGCTCGTAACCGAAGCGATCGACGGCACGCTGCGCACCGCAGAGGGGCGGCTCGCGCGGCTCGATGGCTTTCCCCATATCAAGGTGGTGCTGCGCGAGGACTGGGACAGATCCCGCGTGGCGCTTGTCTCGGGCGGGGGCTCGGGGCACGAGCCGGCGCATGTGGGCTATGTGGGGGCGGGGATGCTGACGGCCGCCGTGTGCGGGGATGTGTTCGCCTCGCCCTCGGTGGATGCGGTGCTGGCGGGGATCCTCGCCGTCACCGGCCCGGCGGGCTGCCTCCTGATCGTCAAGAACTACACCGGCGACCGGCTCAATTTCGGCCTCGCCGCCGAGCGCGCGCGCGCCTACGGGCTGAAGGTTTCGATGGTGATCGTGGATGACGATATCGCGCTCCCCGATCTGCCGCAGCCGCGCGGCGTGGCGGGCACGCTATTCGTGCACAAGATCGCCGGCGCGCTTGCCGAAGACGGCGCCGATCTCGAAACCGTCACCGCCGCCGCGGAGCGGGTGATCGGCAAGGTGGCGAGCCTCGGGATGTCGCTCGATACCTGCACCGTGCCGGGCGCGCCGAAGGAGGCGCGCATCGAGGAAGGCAAGGCCGAGCTCGGGCTCGGCATCCACGGCGAATCCGGGGTGGAGCTGGTGGATTTCAACACAGCCCATGAGGCCATGGAGCTGGTGCTCGCGCGCCTCGCGCCGCATGTGGGGGAGGGCGATAAGGTGGCGCTTCTCAACAATCTCGGCGGCGCCACGCCGCTCGAGATGGCGGTGCTGGCGGAGGAACTTGCGAAATCCGGCGCCATCCCCGCCATCGGCCACCTGATCGGCCCCGCCCCGATGATGACCTCGCTTGACATGCGCGGCTTTTCCGTCTCGCTCCTGCCGGTCACGGGGGAGGAGCTTGCCCACCTCAAGGCGCCGGTGGAAATGCGCGCCTGGCCGGGCTGCGCGCCGATCGGCGAACCCGCCGTGCGCCCGATCCCCGACGGGCTCACCCCGATCCGCCCCATCCCCTCGGAAAACCCGGAGATGCGCGATTTTCTAACCCGCTGCTGCGATGTGTTCATCGAGGCCGAGGCGGATCTCAACGCGCTCGATGCGCAATCGGGCGATGGCGATACCGGCTCCACCCTCGCCGGTGCCGCGCGCGCGCTGAAGGGCGCGCTCGATCACCTGCCCCTCGCCGACGCCACCCAGCTCTACCGCGCCATCGGGCTCGAGCTCAGCCAGACGATGGGCGGCTCCTCGGGCGTGCTGCTGGGGATCTTCTTCACCGCGGCGGGAGATGCGGCCTCCTCGGGCAAATCCCATGTGGAGGCGCTGAAGGCGGGGCTCGAGCGGGTGCAGGAAGTGGGCGGCGCGCGCCCCGGCGATCGCACCATGATCGACGCGCTCGCGCCTGCGCTCGATGCGCTGGAGAGGGGCCTGGGCGCGGCGGCCAAAGCGGCACGCGAAGGCGCCGATGCCACGGCCGATATCACCCGCGCCCGCGCCGGGCGGGCAAGCTACATCTCCGACGAGCGCCTGCGCGGACACAACGATCCGGGAGCCGAAGCCGTGGCCCGCCTCTTCGAAGCGCTGGCCGCGGGGTAGGGCCGCCGAGCGGGCGATCTGCCGGCATTTCCGGTGGAAGGTGATGGCGGAGAGACAGGGATTCGAACCCTGGGTGGGGTTGCCCCCACAACGGTTTTCGAGACCGTCCCGTTCGACCACTCCGGCACCTCTCCGCATGAGGCTTCGCATATGCGTGGTCAGCCGTTGGGGTATTTAGGCGCGATGGGGCGGGCTTGCAAGGGAAAAACCGCGCTCAGGCGCCGCTTTGCGCGCCCGCATCGCCAAGGGCCTCGAACAGCTCGCCAAGCTCGCTTTCATAGCGCTCCCAGGCCTTCACCGAACTGCGGTAGATGGGCTGGCGCACCTGGTAGAGGCTGAGCGTATCCACCCGGTTGCGGTTCTTGTGGAATTCGAGGCACTGATCCTCCCATTCGAGATCGCAGGCGGCGAGCAGCTTGCGCGATTCTTCTTCCGGGTTGGCGGTCAGATCGTCATAGCTGATCTCGTGGAAATAGCCCGGCAGCTTCTCGCGCCAGAAATCGATCATCTCCTCGAACAGGCGGTAATAGCGCCCGAGATCGGAGAGATTGTAGGCGTAGCGATGCGTGCCCTCGTGAAAGACGTTCTTGTAGATCGAAAGCAGGTTGTCGCGCGGATCGCGGCGCACCACCACCACATGGGCGCGGGGCAGGGCGAGCTTGACGAGCCCCATCAGGAGATATGTCTGGATGGATTTGTCGGTGATGCGCTCGGCCTCGGGGAAGAGGCGGCGCATGTAATCGGAATAATGGAGGCCAAGGGCGGTGATCTCCTCGGGGGCCACCTCCTCGATGCGGCGGAAGGCGCCCTTGGGCCGCGCGATCAGCTTGTAGCCCTCGCGCGCGAATTCGCCCACCTCGCCGGCGGCGGTGACGCGCGAATGGCTGGCGATGATCTGCTCGACGAGGGTCGTGCCCGAGCGCGGCATCCCGGTGACGAAAATCGGCGCGAAGCTCTCATCTCCGCCATCGAAAGGCTGGGAGAAATCAAAGCCTTCAAAGGCTTTCTTCACCTTCTCCACCTCGGCGGCGCGGGTATTGATATCGTAAGGGAAGCGCTTGCGCATCAGATCATTGGCCGGGCGCAGATAGGTAAACACCCGATCATGCGCCTTGATATCCTCCATCGCCTTGGCGAGCGCGAAGCCGATGTTCATGCGGTCCTTCTCGCCGAGATCCTCCCTCTCCCAGATCTCGCGCATCCGCTCGAGCAGCGGATCATCGGGGCGGAACCTGTGCGAGGCGGAGAAGATCCGGTAGGTTTCGCCGTTTTCGGGCTCAAGCTCGATCGCCTTGCGGAAATCCGCCTCGGCGGCCTCGAAATCGCCGCGCGCCTGGTGCAGCACGGCGCGCCGGGCGTGGGCGAAGGCGAGGGCGGGATCGAGGGCGAGGGCGCGATCGAAATGCGAAAGCGCCTCCTCCTCGCGCCGGAGCGCGCCGAGGGCGCGGGCGAGAAGGGCGTGGGTAAGGGCATCCTCGCCCCCCTTTGCAAGCGCCTGTTCGAAGGCGCGGGCGGCTTCTTCATCGTCCCCCTCCCGCGCCGCAAGCAGCCCGCGTGCGCGCAGCACATCAGGGTTGTCCGGCTCTGTTTTATATGCTTCTTCAATGGCTTCACGCGCTTCCTTGATGCGCTCGAGCTTCAGGAGCGCGCGCCCGAGCCAGGCATGGGCCGCGCCGCTCCCTTGCGAGAAATGCACCGCCCGGCGCAGCGCCTCCGCCGCCTCCACCGGGTGGCCGAGCTCCAGCAGGATCTGCCCGCGGCAGAGGTGGAGATCGCCGTCCGCCGGATCGATGGCGAGCGCGCGGTCGCAGGTATCGAGCGCCCTGCGCTTCTCGCCGCTGGCGGCTTCGGCGCGGGCCAGGAGATGCAGCAGCCGGGGGGCGCGCGGATGCGCCTTCAGCGCTTCTTCGGCGCGGGTGCGCGCGGCCTGCGGATCGCGTTTCAGGAGGGCGGCGATCTCTTCGAGCAGCGGGGCGGGGGCTTCCTCCCCGGCATCCTTCTTCCCCGCCTTTGCGGCGGTTTCGGGGTGGAGCAGCCTGCGGATTCGCGCCTTGGCCGGCCCCGGCAGGCTGGCGCGCCTCAGCGCGTTTTCGAACTTGCCGATCTCCGCCTGATCCCCGAGCCCGATCAGGATCTCGGCCCAGAGCGCCCAGATCGCCGGCTCCTTCGGCTTGATCCTTTGTGCCGCGCGCACATGGGGAAGCGCCTTGGCGAATTTCCCGGCCGAGGCGAAGATGCGCGCCACCTGAAAATGCACCTCGGCGATCTTCGGGTTGACGCTCACGATGCGCTCGTAAAGCGAAAGCGCCTCCTCCAGCCGCCCGGCGTTCTGAAGCTTGAGGGCCTTCTTGTAGGCATCGGGGATCTGTCGGGGGCTGAGGGGCGGCAGGGGCTCTTTCAAGATCGTCTCCCGTATCGGATGGCTTGCGCCCATCCTTTACGCACTTGCTCATGATCTGTCCACGCCCGCTCACGTCTCAGCCATATCCGGCCGCATGGGGCGGCAGCGCTTGGCACGCCTCCCGGCGGGGGCTATGCTCAAAAGCGGTAGCTTCAGGCATGTTTTCATCGAAGCCCGGCCGCACTTCGGCATCGGGCGAGCAGCGGGGGCAAGACGCATGAAAGATCATATCCGACGGGCGAGGCGTTACGCCGGATCCACCCTTGCCGTGGCCCTCATGGCTGCCCTGGCCTTGGCCGCCCCAGCGGGGGCCGAACAGGCGCCCACGCCCCCGGCCGGGCGCATGGCTGCGGGGGATGGGGAGGCGGTCGAGACCCTTGCCGAGGCGATCCGGCTTGACGACATTCTCGATGTGACCGCCCGTGAGGGCAGGGAATATGCCGCGAGCCTCGAGGATGAGCTTTTCCCCGGCCGGGGGGGTGCTCGTTGGCAGCAAGACATCGCCCGGATCTACGCTCCCGACAAGCTCAGGCGCGGCTTTCTTCAGCGCCTCGAGGCGGAAATGAAAGGCACGGATACCGCGCCGCTCATCACCTTCTTCACCTCGCCGCTCGGGGCGAGGATCATCGGCCTCGAGATCTCCGCCCGCAAAGCCCTCCTCGATGACTCCGTGGAGGCGGCGGCGCGCGAGGCGCTGGCGGAAATGCGGGCGCGCGATGATCCGCGCCTCGCCCTGATCGACGCATTCATCGAAGCCGGCGATCTGGTGGAATACAACGTGGCGGGCGCGCTCAACGCCAATTTCGCCTTCTACCGGGGCCTGCGCGATGGCGGGGCGTTCCCCGATCCGATGAGCGACGAGGAGATGCTCGCCGATGTCTGGCTGCAGGAAGACGCGATCCGCAAGGATACCAGGGAATGGCTGCAATCCTACCTCGCGCTTGCCTACCGCCCCTTGAGCGACGACGACCTCGCCGCCTATGTCGATTTCAGCCGCACCGCCGCGGCACGCCGCTTCAACGCCGCGCTTTTCTCCGCCTTCGACGAGATGTTCAACACCATCTCCTACATGCTCGGGCGCGCGGCCGCCGAGCGGATGAAGGGCGCGGATCTGTGAAAGCGCGCCGAAGGTGGCGGCGTGAGGACGGGTAAGATCCCTTCTGCGGGCGCTCAGAAATCCACCGAGAATCCCAGTTCGTAGCGGGGATCGAAGCCGCCGGCATCGCTGTCATAGGCGCTGGCCTGCAGGCTCGCCCATTTGTTGAAGCGGTATTTCGCGCCAAGGCCATAGAGGGTGCTCGAACCCGTGGGGAAATCGATGGCAAGCACGGAGGCGCGCGCCGAGA
>JALVEX010000321.1 GCA_027030435.1 Paracoccaceae bacterium | reverse complement strand
AGGCAAGCGAGCCGTGGAGCGAGGCCCTGAGCCCCGCGATTCCGAAAGGGCTTTCGCGCAGCTTCTCCAGAAACCGCCCCGCCGCAACCATCGGCCCCATGGTGTGCGATGAGGAAGGCCCGATCCCGATCTTGAAAATGTCGAACACGCTCAGAAACATGCGCCTTCCCTTCCTTCTCGCCGGCCATCACGCCACCCCCGCCGCCCGGGCGCTGTCATGAAAGCGACCCTCCCGCAAACGCCTGCGAAGCCGGGGCATTTTCTGCCTTCATCACTGGTCTGCAGATATCCCCGCCGGAGGCAAAAATCTTCCCTGCACAGCGCGCCACGAGCCTCAGGGGGCGAGGGCGGGGATGATGCGCGCCCAGGAGCGTATCCCCTTGTGAAAGCTCGAAAGATCGTATTTTTCGTTGGGGCTGTGGATATTGTCGTCATCCTTGCCGAAGCCGGTGAGCAGGGCATCCATGCCGAGGATCTCGCGGAAATGGCCGGCAATCGGGATCGAGCCGCCGCAGCCCACGAAGGCCGCTTCGCGTGGCCACTCCTGCGAAAGCGCCGCGCGGGCCTTCTCGAAGGCCGGGTTTTCGGTGCGCATCACGGCCGCGGGCGAGGCGCCGTGACCGGCGAATTCCACGCGGCAGTCACCGGGCAGGCGCTCGCGCACCCATTCGCGGAAGGCCTCGCGGATCTTCAGCGGATCCTGATCCCCCACGAGGCGGAAGCTGATCTTGGCGCGCGCCTCGGCGGGCAGCACCGTCTTGAAGCCCTCGCCGGTGTAGCCGCTTTCCATGCCGTTCACCTCCGCCGTGGGGCGCGACCAGATCATCTCGAGCCCCATCCGCCCCTTCTCGCCGGCCGGGATCGCCAGCCCCACCTCGCCGAGAAAGGCGGCGGCATCGAAATCGAGCGCCTCCCACTGGGCGCGCCGGGCCTCGGAAAGCTCGGGCACGCCATCGTAGAAGCCGGGCAGCGTCACCCGGCCCTCGCCGTCATGGAGATCGGCGATGATCCCGGCCAGCACATGCGCCGGGTTGCGCGCGATCCCGCCATACATGCCGGAATGGAGATCGCGATCGGCGGCGCGGATGGTGATCTCCTCGCCCAGAAGCCCGCGCAGGGAGGTGACGATCGCCGGCGTCTCCTCGCCGAAGAGTCCGGTATCGCAGATGAGCGCCAGATCGGCCTTCAGGAGATCGGCGTGTTCGCGCATGAAGGGCACGAGCGAAGGCGAGCCGCTCTCCTCCTCGCCCTCGAAGAAGAAGGTGATCCTGATCGGCAGCGCGCCGTGCACGGCGATCCAGGCCCGGCAGGCCTCGACGAAGGTCATCAGCTGGCCCTTGTCGTCCGAGGCGCCGCGCCCGCGGATCACCGTGCCCTTCGCCGTTTCCTCGAGCGCCGGCTCGAAGGGCGGGCGATCCCACAGATCGAGCGGATCGACGGGCTGGACATCATAATGGCCGTAGAACAGCACATGGGGCAGGCTCTCATCGCCCATGTTCGGTGTTTTCGCCACCACCATCGGATGGCCCGGCGTGGGATGCTTCTGCGCCGCCATCCCGAGGCTCTCGAGATCGGCCACCAGCCAATCGGCCGCGGCATCGCAGGAGGCGGCGAAGGCCGGGTCCGTCGAGATCGAGGGGATGCGCAGCAGATCGAGGAGCCGCTCCGTGGCCTCGGGGAGGGTTTCGTCGATTTTCGCGAGAACGGGATCGGGTTGCATGGCATTCCTCCTTTGCTCCCTTTGCGCCCTTTGCGCCGTTGTAACAGGGATGGGCGGACTGTCCAGCGCCTCGCGGCTCGCCATGGGGGAGGGCCGCGAGGTGGCGGAGAAAGTTCTGGCCAGTTGAGGGCCTGATGGATAGATCCAGATGGACAGGTTTGGTTGCAACGGAGGGTAACGAATGAAAATTCCGAAGCGTTGGAAAGAGGCCGGGCGCGCGCTTGTCTGCCTCGTGCTGGCCGGCACGGGCGCGGCGCAGGCGCAATCCCTGCCGGTTGACGGCAAGACGGCGCAGGCCATGCTGTTTTCGCCGAAATCATCCGAATTCAGGATCGTCGGCGGGAAATTCCTGAGTGAAGCCGATCGCAGGACTCTTGCCGTCCTGCCGCGCATCATGAAGGCTGAGGAGGTGCCGATGAAATATTACGGCGCCATCGCCATCGCCCCCTCGGCCGGGCTCGCGGCGCGTAAAACCACGCTTTTCGCCATGGGCTATCACGATATCGAAAACGCCCGGGCCGCCGCGCTCAAAGGCTGCAATGGCGCACGCAAGGGGGGCAGGCGCTGTGTGATCGTGGCCGAGGTCTATCCCAAAGGCTGGGCGCCGCGCCCGCTTCAGCTCAATCAGGATGCGACTTTGGGCTTTCGCAAATACCGGCGCGGGCGCAGGGAGAAGGCCTTCGCGATCTCGCCCGCCACCGGCGAATGGGCTTTCGCGAAAGGGCGGGGGGCCGAGGCGCGCGCGCTCGCCGATTGCAATGCGAAGGCGGTGCGCAAGGCCGGGCGTAAACCGGCGAGCAAGGCCGATTGCCGGATCGTGATCCGGGATTGAGTTGCCGCGTTGGGAAGCCTGCACGGAAAAACGCGAAATCCGCCCTTCGGCTTGATAAATGTCACAGCGGCAATTTGCGCCCTGTTGCATGAAGGAGGCAGGGCTTAACCTTGTGCAAGGATTCGCCCGCCAGACTGTCATTTGCCGGGGCCATGCCGGGGCAAGCGCCCCCAGCGCCCGAGAGGGGCCGGCCTGCCCCCTAACGGACCAAACCGGAGAAACGCGCATGGATTACGACGCCAGGATCGACGCAGCCCTCAACCGGCTTCATGAAGAGGGGCGTTACCGCGTCTTCATCGATATCGAGCGCAAGAAAGGCGCCTTTCCCCGCGCGCTCTGGCGCCGGCCCGACGGCAGCACGCGCGAGGTCACCATCTGGTGCGGCAACGATTACCTCGGCATGGGCCAGCACCCCCATGTGCTCGAGGCCATGCACGCGGCGCTCGATGCCACCGGCGCCGGCTCGGGCGGCACGCGCAACATCTCCGGCACCACCGTCTATCACAAGGCGCTCGAGGCCGAGATCGCCGATCTCCACCAGAAGGAGGCGGCGCTTGTCTTCACTTCGGCCTATATCGCCAATGACGCCACCCTCTCCACCCTGCCGCAGCTCTTTCCCGGCCTCGTCATCCTGTCGGACGAGCTGAACCACGCCTCGATGATCCAGGGCATCCGTCACGGGCGCTGCGAGAAGCACATCTTCCGCCACAACGACGTGGCCCACCTGCGCGAACTGCTCGAAGGACTCGATCCCGAAGCGCCGAAGCTCATTGCCTTCGAAAGCGTCTATTCGATGGACGGCGATTTCGGCCCGATCGAGGAAATCCTTGATCTCGCGGAAGAATTCAACGCGCTCACCTATATCGACGAAGTCCATGCCGTGGGCATGTACGGCCCCCGCGGCGGCGGTGTGGCCGAGCGCGACGGCCTCATGCACCGGATCGACATCATCAACGGCACGCTCGGCAAGGCGTTCGGCGTGATGGGCGGCTATATCGCCGCGAGCGCGAAGATGGTGGACGCGATCCGCTCCTACGCGCCGGGCTTCATCTTCACCACCTCGCTGCCGCCCGCCGTTGCCGCCGGCGCCGCCGCCTCGATCCGCCATCTCAAGACGGATCCGCACCTGCGCGAGATCCATCAGACGCAGGCCAGGGTGCTGAAAACCCGCCTGCGCGCGCTCGGCCTGCCGCTGATTGATCACGGCAGCCATATCGTGCCGGTGCATGTGGGCGATCCGGTGAAATGCAAGATGCTTTCCGACAGGCTCCTCGAGGATCACGGCATCTATGTGCAGCCGATCAACTTCCCCACCGTGCCGCGCGGCACCGAGCGGCTGCGCTTCACGCCCTCGCCCGTCCATGGCCCCGACGAGATGGATCGGCTGATCGCCGCGCTTGACACGCTTTGGTCACAATGTGCCCTTAATCGTGCTGATCTGACGGGGTAATAACCCCTTGGGTGCAGAATCGTTTCCGCTGTGGTAACATTCCCGTCAAAGGATGGCCGGCGGGCGAATCACAAGCCACCTGCGCCATCTGAATGGGGACAATGTTGCACATGGGGCAGAGTTCATGAGCAGGCTTTCGCCGCAGCCCGGGGGGGGCGAAATCGACGGGCCGAAAGGCTTTGACGATTTCGAACTGCGCCTGGGCGACATGATGCGCGGCGAGCGGGCCACCATGGGCAAATCCCTCCTTGACGTGCAGCGCGATCTGAAGATCAAGGCCACCTATATCGCCGCGATCGAAAATGCCGATCCCACCGCTTTCGATACCCCCGGCTTCATCGCCGGCTATGTGCGCTCCTATGCGCGCTATCTGGGCATGGATCCCGAATGGGCCTTCCAGAAATTCTGCGAGGAAAGCCATTTCGAGAAGGCCCACGGAATGTCAGCCGCGGCCTCGGGCAGCGCATCTGCAATGAGTGGCGGGGGGGCTTCCCGGTCCACCGCCGCCTCATCCGCCCTCTCCCGCGATCCATTCACCGAGCCCAAGGCGCCCTACATTCCGAGCGGCGAATCCTTCTTTGCGGGCTTCGAGCCCGCCGCGCTCGGGGCGGTTCTCGTGCTCCTGCTGCTGATCGGCGGCGTGGGCTATGGCGGCTGGACGGTGCTGAAGGAAATCCAGAAGGTGAAATTCACCCCCGTCGAGCAGGCTCCCGGGGTGACGATCGCGCTCGATCCGCTGGCCCCCAACGGGGATGTGCTTGCCGCCTCCACCGGCGAGGAGGCCGATGGCCCGATGCTCGCCGAGGCCCCGGAGGATGCGTTTGACAGGCTCTATCGCCCGCGGGCGCTCGAAGTGCCGGTGCTCGTGGCGCGCGATGGCCCGATCGCCACGCTCGATCCCGAAAGGGGCGGCGTGCTCGCGCAGCTTTCGCGGCCCGATGCGCCGCCGGGCCTGCCCGAAGGCGCCGGGCAAGCGGGCGGCGGCGCTCTCCTCGCCACCGGCAATGATCGCGAACAGCGTGGCATGGCCGGCGCGGGCAGCAGTCTTGCCAGCGCCGATGGCGGGCCGTCCGAACCCGGCGTCAAGGTGATCGACGATCCCTCTGCCCCCGTGGCCATCATCGCCACCCGTCCGGCTTGGGTGCAGGTGAAGGCGGCGGATGGATCGGTGATTCTCGAAAAGATCCTCGATGCCGGCGAGCGCTACGTGATCCCGGCCTCCGAGAAGCCGCCGGTGCTGCGCACGGGCTATGCGGGCGCCGTCTATTTCGCCGTCAACGGCCAGACATACGGCCCCGCCGGCAAGGGGCCCAATGTGGTGAAGAACATCGTGCTCGGCCCCGAAGAGCTGAAAGAGGCCTTCTCGGTGGCCGAACTCAAGGAACACCCCGAGCTTGCGAAGGTTGTCGCCGAACTGGCGCGGGAGTGATCCCGGCCGCAGCCCTTCCGCGCTGCGCCGGCTGCATCACCAGGACAAGCCGCGCTGACATGCCCAAGAGCGCATGAAGTGTCCCCGGGCGTTGTCCTCGCCGCCGATGAGGCGTATCCAGTGAAAAAAGCGATATCCTTGCGGAAGGCCCTTTGATGACACACAATCACATCCGCCCCTGGCGCAACATCTACCGCCGCAGATCCCGCCGCATCATGGTGGGCGATGTGCCGGTGGGGGGCGACGCGCCGATCAGCGTCCAGACCATGACCAACACCGATACCGCCGACGTGGCCGCCACCGTGGCCCAGGTGCAGGCGGCGGCGGAGGCGGGGGCGGATATCGTGCGCGTTTCGGTGCCCGACGAAGCCGCCACCCGCGCGCTTCGCGAGATCGTGGCCGAAAGCCCGGTGCCGATCGTGGCCGATATCCATTTCCATTACCGGCGCGCCATCGAGGCGGCGGAGGCGGGCGCGGCCTGCCTGCGCATCAACCCGGGCAATATCGGCCGGCCCGAGCGGGTGCGCGAGGTGATCGCCGCGGCGAAGGATCACGGCTGCTCGATCCGCATCGGCGTCAATGCCGGGAGCCTCGAGAAGCACCTTCTGGAGAAATACGCCGAGCCCTGCCCCGAGGCGATGGTGGAAAGCGCGCTCGATCACATCCGCATCCTCGAGGAGCATGATTTCCACGAATACAAGGTGAGCGTGAAGGCGAGCGACGTATTCCTTTCCGCGGCCGCCTACCAGGCGCTCGCCGAGGCCACGGACGCGCCCCTTCACCTCGGCATCACCGAGGCCGGCGGGCTCGTGAGCGGCACCATCAAATCGGCGATCGGCCTTGGCAATCTCCTGTGGACGGGCATTGGCGACACGATCCGCGTTTCCCTCTCCGCCGATCCGGTGGAGGAGGTGAAGGTGGGCTACGAGATCCTGAAATCGCTGGGGCTGCGCCACCGGGGGGTCAACATCATCTCCTGCCCCTCCTGCGCGCGCCAGGGGTTTGACGTGATCCGCACGGTGGAGATCCTCGAGCGCCGCCTCGAACATATCAAGACCCCCATGAGCCTTTCCATCATCGGCTGCGTGGTGAACGGCCCCGGCGAGGCGCTGATGACGGACGTGGGCTTCACCGGCGGCGGCGCGGGGAGCGGGATGGTCTATCTCGCCGGCGCGCAGAGCCACAAGCTTTCCAACGCGGAGATGATCGATCACATCGTCGAGCAGGTCGAGAAGCGCGCGGCCGAGATCGAGGCCGCGGCGGCCGGGGAAGGCGATGGCAGCGAGGGGGCGGCGCCCGGCGGCAGGCGGGAAATCGCCTGATGGGGCCGGTCGGGGAGCGCCTGCGCGAACTCGGCCTCACCCTGCCGCCCGCGCCCATTCTGCCCGAGGGGGTAGAGCTTCTGTTTCCCATGGTGCATGTGGCGGGGCGGCGGGTGTTCGTCTCTGGCCACGGGCCGCAGAACCCGGACGGCACGCTCGCCGGCCCCTTCGGGCAGGTGGGGGCGGAGGTGAGCCTCGAGGAGGCCGCCGCGCTTGCCCGGCTGACGGCCCTTTCCATGCTCGGCTCGCTGCAGCGCGCCCTCGGCGATCTCGATCGGATAGCGGGCTGGGGGCGGGTATTGGGCATGGTCAATGCCGCACCGGGCTTTGATGCTCATCCGGCGGTGATCAACGGCTTTTCGCGCCTCGTCCTCGATGTGTTCGGCGAGGCGGGCGGGCGGCATGCGCGCTCGGCCGTGGGCATGGCCTCGCTTCCCTTCAACATCGCCGTGGAGATCGAGGCGGAGCTTTTCCTGGCCGCGTGAAGCGCCGGCGGGAGCGGGCGGGGAGGCCTTGCGGGAGGTGAAATCCGGCGCAATGCTCCCGGCGGCCCGGGGCTTGCATGGGCTTACATGCGGTGAAGGCGTATTGTATGGCTAAGCCATGGAACATGCCATGCACGACACCACCGGAGAGCTGATCGTCGCCGTGGACGGCGGTGGCACGGGCTGCCGGGTGCGGCTTGCCGATCGCGCGGGGCGCGAAATTGCCTCAGCGAAGGGCGGGCCGGCGAATGTGAACACCGATTTCGATGCGGCGCAGGCGAATATCCTGGAAGCCGTGGCGGCGGCCTACCGGGCGGCGGGCCTCGATCCGGCGCGCCGGGGGGGCGATGTGGCCTGGCTCGGGCTGGCGGGAGCGGCGTTTGCCGATCTCGCCCGGCGCATGGAAGGTGCGCTCGGTTTCGCAAAGGCGCGGGTCACGACGGACAGCGATACCACCGTCGAGGGCGCGCTGGGCGGGACTGACGGCACGGTGGCGCTGATCGGCACCGGCTCCTTCTTCGTGCGCCGCGAGGGCGGGCGGGAACGCCATATCGGCGGCTGGGGCTATCATCTGGGCGATGAATGCAGCGGCGCATGGCTCGGGCGCGAACTTTTGCGCGCGGTGCTTCTGGCCCATGACGGGCTGATCGAACACAGCCCTCTCACGAAGGCGGTTTTCGCCCGTTACGATGAGGTTCCGGGTGCGATGGTGCGCCACGCCCAGGCCGCCACCCCGGGCGAGATCGCGCGCCTTGCGCCCGAGGTTGCCGAGGCCCGCGCGGCGGGCGATCCGGTGGCGGGCGAGATCATGGGGCGGGGGCTCGATCTTCTGTGCGAGAGGCTCGAGGCGCTGGGCGCTGGCGAGAGCGGCCCGCTCTACATGATGGGCGGGCTCGGGCCGGTCTATCAGCCGCTCCTGCCGGCGCGCTACGGCCGCCTCTGCCGCCCTGCCCACGGGGATGCGCTTTCAGGCGCGATCACCCTTGCCCGCCGCCATCTTCTGGGGTGCGAAGGCGTGGCGGGGGCCTGAAGGCCGGGCGAGAGACCGGGATATGCACTCAATCCGGCATGGGGGAGGCCCCGCAGCCTTGTGCCCGCAAATCTGCCGCTCAGGGCAGCCGATCGGGGCCTTCGCCCAGGCGAAAGCCCGGGTTCTGCGCTTCGAGCCACCTCAGATAGGCGGCGTGATCGTTGCGCCCGAGGCTCATCTCGTGGACGAGATCGTGAAAGGCCTGCCGGGCCAGGCGCGTGAGCGGCAGATCGAGCCCCGCTTCGCGCGCCACATCAAGCGCGTTTTCGAGATCCTTCAGCTGCATCTCGAGCGGTCCGCCGGGGATCCAGTCGCGCTCGATCATCCTCTTCCCGTGCAGTTCCAGAATGCGCGAGGTGGCAAAGCCCCCCATCAGCGCCGCACGCACCGCCGCCGGATCGCACCCTCCCTCCTGCGCCAGC
>JALVEX010000320.1 GCA_027030435.1 Paracoccaceae bacterium | reverse complement strand
CCACACCGCGATCCATGCCTCCCCCCTCACCCCCGCGCCGCATATGGACATGGGCGACTGGGAGAAATCGGTTGCCACCAACATCCACGCAACCGGCCGCCTGATCGCCTATGTCGCCCCGCTTCTGGGCGAGGAGGGGCGGGCCGTGTTCTTCGATGATCCACTGCCGGAGGGCCGCAAGTTCTTCGCCGATTACGCCGCCTCCAAGGCCGCGCAGATCGCGCTGGCGCGCGCCTGGGCGGCAGAAACGGAGCGGCTCGGCCCGCGGATCGATATCGTCACCCCCCGGCCCATGCCCACCGCCCTGCGCGCCCGCTTCTTCCCCGGCGAAAAGCGCGAAAATCTCGCCGATATCCATGAAGAGGCCGCGCGTATCCTGGGTGATCTGGATCTGAACGGCGCGTGATCCGCCCGGCCTGAGGCATCGGCACATGCCACCCTCACGCCGCATGCCCTGCCTCACCGCCCGCGCGCCCCGCCACCGGGGAGGGCTCAGAGCTTCGAGCTGATCACCCCGGTATTGAAGCCACCGATCCTGAGTTCGCCGAACAG
This sequence comes from Paracoccaceae bacterium, assembly GCA_027030435.1. Lineage (GTDB taxonomy): Bacteria > Pseudomonadota > Alphaproteobacteria > Rhodobacterales > Rhodobacteraceae > WFVA01. The sequence goes on along the minus strand of JALVEX010000320.1, from coordinate 1,672 downwards.
GCGCTGGTATTCGATCTTCGGGCAGCGGTTCATCACCACCTTCACCCCGCGCGCCTGCGCGAGCTTCGCCGCCTCCTCGTTCTCCACCCCGATCTGCATCCAGATCGTCTTGAGATCGGGGAAAGCCGCGAGCGCCTCTTCAACGATCGGCAGCACATGTTCGGAGCGGCGGAAGATGTCCACCATGTCCACGGGCTCTTTGATCGAGGAGAGATCGGGCATGATCTCCTCGCCGAAAAGCTCCTTGCCCGCATGGCCGGGATTGACCGGGATCACCCGATAGCCCTTGCTCGTCAGATACCGCCCCACGAAATGGCTGGGGCGCACCGGATTGGGCGAAATGCCCACGCAGGCGATGGTTTTGGTCTCGTCCAGAATCTGGCGCAGATAGGAGAAGGAATAGCTCATGCCCTTCCCATATCATGGCGCTTCGCAAGAAAAAAGCGCCCGGTTCTGAGGCCGGGCGCCAGTTACGGAACGAGGGACAGTGAAATGAAGCATGGGTGTTCCGTACCCAGGCTTCCCCTTACATATGGGGATGTGAAGGGATTATATCCAGCCTTTGTAAACTGTTCGTGAACAAACGGTTGAGCGGCGCGGTTCATCTGCCGTTCAGCCGGTTTCTTCCCGCGCGGCCTCATAGAGGCTGACGGCGGCCGCGTTGGATACGTTGAGCGAGCCGAAATCGCCCGCAGCGGGGATGCGCACCAGCCGATCGCAGGTGGCCCGCGTCTTTTCGCGCAGGCCCGGCCCCTCTGCCCCGAGCACGAAGGCAAGCGGGCGGTCGCCTGCGGCGCGCACGGCCCCTGCGAGGCTTTCCTCCGCCTCCCCCGCCAGCCCAAGCACCAGATAGCCCATGTCCTTCAGTTCCCCGATCGCGGCGGCGAGATTGCGCACCCTGAGATAGGGCTGGCGCTCGAGCGCCCCCGAGGCCGCCTTGGCAAGCGCGCCCGTCTCCGGCGCCGAATGGCGCTGGGGGGCGATCACCGCGCGTGCGCCGAACACCTCCGCCGAGCGCAGGATCGCCCCGACGTTGTGCGGATCCGACACCCGATCGAGGAGCAGCACCCGCGCCGCCTCGCCCTCGCGCGCAAGGCAGCGATCCTGAAGCGTTCCCCAGTCAAGCGGCTTCACCTCGAGCGCCGCCCCCTGATGCACGGAACCGGGATCGAGCGGCACGGGAAATTTGCGCGGATCGGCGATCTCGGGCGTGATTTCCACCGCCGCGATCGCATCGCCGAGCTTCTGCGCGGCGTTTTTCGTCACCACCAGCCGCAGCTTCTCGCGCGCCGGATTGAGAAGCGCATCGCGCACCGCATGAAGCCCGAACAGCCAGACGCTGCGCGCGCCTTCGGCCCGGCGGGCCTTTTCCTTCTCGATCACCCATTTCGGTTTCTTCATGCCCGCGCACCCCTTTGCGGCCCCAAACGGCCCACTGAACGGCCCTCAACGGCCCAGCGCATGGATGCGCCTTGCCATCCCCCATAGATGCGCGCGCGCCGCTCCCGGCGCAAGCCCCGCCATCGGCCATCAGGCGCATTTTTCAGGTTGACGCCCAAAGCGGCGAAGGCTATCCCCTCCCGCGACGGGCGACGTGCTGCAAGGTGCGGCAGCGGACTGTAACTCCGCCGGGGAGACCCATGCCTGGTTCGATTCCAGGGTCGCCCACCAT
>JALVEX010000319.1 GCA_027030435.1 Paracoccaceae bacterium | reverse complement strand
GGCGGGCCTTCGCTTTCAGCCTGCTGGCAGGCTTCGTGAAAAGGCTCAGACCTTCTCCGTAAGCTCCGGCACCGCATCGAAGAGATCGGCCACCAGCCCGTAATCGGCCACCTGAAAGATCGGGGCCTCCTCATCCTTGTTGATGGCCACGATGATCTTGCTGTCCTTCATGCCGGCAAGGTGCTGGATCGCGCCGGAGATGCCGATGGCGATGTAAAGCTCGGGCGCCACGACCTTCCCCGTCTGGCCCACCTGCCAATCGTTGGGCGCAAAGCCCGAATCCACGGCCGCGCGCGATGCGCCAACGGCCGCGCCGAGCTTTTCGGCCAGCTTCTCGATCATGGCGAAATTCTCTTCCGAACCAACGCCGCGGCCACCGGAAACAACGATCTTCGCCGAGGTGAGTTCCGGGCGGTCGGAGGCTTCGACCTTATCTTCCACCCATTCGGAAAGCCCCGGATCGCCGGCCCCCTCGATCTTCTCGATCGGCGCCGCGCCGCCTTCGCCCGCCGCATCGAAGGTGGATGTCCTGATCGTGATCACCTTGATCGGATCGGAGGATTTCACCGTCTGGATCGCGTTGCCGGCATAGATCGGGCGCTCGAATGTATCGCCGTCAACAATGCCGGAAACATCCGAAAGCACCATGACATCGAGCAGCGCGGCCACGCGCGGCAGCACGTTCTTCATCGCGGCGGTGGCCGGTGCCACGATATGGCTGTAATCGGGCGCGAGCTTCACGATCAGATCGGCCAGCGGCTCGGCAAGGCCGTGGCCATAGGCCGGATCATCGGCGCAGAGCACCTTCGAAACACCATCGAGCTTCGCCGCTTCCTCGGCCGCTCCGGCGCAATTTTCGCCCGCCACCAGCAGGGTGACATCGCCAAGCTCCTTCGCCGCCGTCAGCGCCTTCGCGGTTGCATCCTTTGCAAGCTCGCTGCCATTCACTTCCGCAATCAGCAATACCGACATCAGATCGCCCCCGCTTCCTTGAGTTTCTCCACCAGCTCATCCACATTCGCCACCTTGACCCCAGCCTTGCGCTGCTCGGGCTCGGTGGTTTTCACCACCTCAAGGCGCGGGGCCGTATCCACGCCGAAATCGGCCGCCGTCTTCTCTTCGAGCGGTTTCTTCTTGGCCTTCATGATGTTGGGCAGGCTCGCGTAGCGCGGCTCGTTGAGGCGCAGGTCGGCGGTAACGATCGCCGGCAGCTTCACCCTGATGGTCTGAAGCCCGCCATCCACCTCGCGCGTCACGATGGCATGATCGCCCTCGATATCAAGCTCGGAGGCGAAGGTGGCCTGCGGCCAGCCAAGCAGCGCGGCCAGCATCTGGCCGGTTGCGTTCATGTCGTTGTCGATCGCCTGCTTGCCCATGATCACGAGGCCGGGCTTCTCCTCATCGATCACGCCCTTCAGGATCTTGGCCACCGCGAGCGGCTCGATATCCTGATGCACGTCATCGGCCGCCACCACGAGAATCGCGCGATCGGCACCCATTGCCAGAGCGGTGCGCAGCGTTTCCTGCGCCTGTTTCACCCCGATCGAAACCACGACAACCTCATCCGCCTTGCCCGCTTCCTTCAGCCGGATCGCCTCTTCCACGGCAATCTCGTCAAACGGGTTCATCGACATCTTGACATTGGCGAGATCAACCCCCGTGCCATCCGCCTTGACGCGGACCTTCACGTTGTAATCGATCACGCGCTTCACAGGCACAAGAACCTTCATTGGCGTGTCTCCTCAGGTAATGCCCACCGTCTGTGGCGGGCCGTTCAATATTTCCCGAATGCTAGTTAGCGGCTTGCGAAGGCGGAAAACAGAGGGAAAACGGCAGAATGTCGCATTCTGACGCCGCGTTGCGGCAAAATCCGCCATCAGCGCCCGGCGCCAGGCACCCAGAGCACATCGCGCGCGCCATTTTCATTGGCGATCCGGGCAGCCACGAAAAACCAGTCCGACAGGCGATTGAGGTATTTCACCGCCTCGGGCGTAACGTTTTCCGCCGCAGCGAGCGCCACCACAAGGCGCTCGGCGCGGCGGCAGACGGTGCGGCACAGGTGCAGATGGGCGGCAAGCGGCGTGCCGCCCGGCAGGATGAAGCTGCGCAGGGGCTCGAGAGAGCCGTTCATCTCGTCGATCTCGCCTTCCAGCCGCTCCACCTGGACAGGGCTTATGCGAAGCGGCGGATGCTCGGCCTCTGCTTCATCCTCGCCGATCGGCCGGCAGAGATCCGC
>JALVEX010000318.1 GCA_027030435.1 Paracoccaceae bacterium | reverse complement strand
CGAGCGCGGCCGCGATTTCCTCGAGCGTGGGGCGGCCCTCGCGGCGCGGGCGGGTTTCCAGGGCTTCGCGCATGGCCGCCAGATGCTCGGGCGTCGTGCCGCAGCAGCCGCCGATGATTTTTGCGCCGCAGTCACGCGCAAGAACCGCGTAATCGGCCATCAGCTCCGGCGTTCCGTCATAATGGATATGGCCGTGCTCATATTTCGGGATGCCGGCATTGCCCTTGGCGATGATCGGGCGTTCTGCCCCCTGGGCGGTGAAGCCGAGCACCGTGCGCAGGAGATCGGCCGCGCCGACGCCGCAATTTGCGCCGAATGCGAGAGGCGGGTTTGGCAGGCTTTCCACAAGCTTGACGAAATCCGCCGAGGTGACCCCCATCATGGTGCGCCCGGCGGTATCGAAGCTCATGGTTCCGCACCAGGGCATGCCGGCGAGGGCAAAGGCCTCAGCTGCGGCCCGGAATTCCTCCGGTGCGGAGATGGTTTCGAGCCACAGCACATCGACACCGCCTTCCTTCAGCCCTTCCGCCTGCTCGTGAAACATCTCCACGGCAAGCTGATGGGTCAGCGTGCCCATGGGCTCCATGATGTCGCCCGTCGGGCCGACGGAGCCGGCCACGATCACCGGGCGGCCGGCAGTATCCGCGATCTCGCGGGCAAGCTCCGCCCCGGCGCGCGAAAGCTCGCGCACCCTGTCCTGGGCACCGTGCAGCTTCAGCCGCGAGGCATTGCCGCCGAACGTATTTGTCAGGAAAAGATCGCTGCCCGCATCAACCGCGCCGCGATAGAGTGCGCGGATCTTTTCCGGCTGTTCGACATTCCACAATTCCGGCGCGTCGCCGGAACTGAGGCCCATGTTGAAGAGGTTGGTGCCGGTTGCGCCATCGGCGAGGATCCAGTCCCGCTCCGAGAGCATCCTTTCCAGGGGGTTCGTCATGTTCCTGCCTTTCCGAGATCGCTTGTACTCTGGCCGCAATCCATGCTCCCACTCAGGCGCGGGATCCGCTCGGGGCAGGGAATGCCATGGTGCGGCCGTCATGGCAAACGCATAATTGTCATGATGATGATGAGGGGGGCAAGATGATGAAATGTGTGGCGCGCTTCTCCGCCCGGCGATGCCATCCCGGATCCTGCCGCCTTTATGGCCCGCGGGCGTGCCCCCTGCAGGGGCGGGGCATATTGTGCGCCCATCCTGATGGACGGCGGATGTCCGGCAGGCAGGGGCAAGGTGCGGCGCTCATCTCGAAGCAATGAGGTGAGGGGGCTCATGCGCCGGAAACCATGCCTGTATATCTTCAGCCGTCATATGAGTTCATATTTCTTTCCCATGTAGAGGGAGAGGCTCGGTTATCGGAAAAAAAGAGGGGCAGGACCGGCGGCCGGGGCGATCTGGTGGGGCAGGTTTCGGTGGGTGCAGGGGTCCGTTGCCCATTGCCGTATTGTCTTTACCGGATTGGAGCACGGTCATGCGCGCGGTCAGACCGGCCGGTATCCGCGCCGGAGCGGAAACGGGTTTTCCGCCCGGTTGCGTGGACGGGCTTTCTGCGATCTCTTTGCCAACATGATGGTGGACGGGTTGCGGGTGAAATATCCGGCGATGAATGTCCAGCGCCGCGATGAGGAGGGAAATCGGGCCGGGGGCGGCAATATAGAGAGGCTGCCATCGGGGCGCGAAGGAATTCTTGAACTGGTGCAGGCCCTTTTCCCCGGCCATGCGCCTGAATTTCGTGCCAATCCACTCCCGCAGGGCGGGCGGCAGAGCCCTGAAGGGCCATGCGCGGGCGAATGGCATCAGCGGGACCGCGGCGAGAGAAAAGCGGCGGCATCCCGCATGCTTTGCGTCCATGATGGCTTGCGTTACCAGAGCATGCATTGTCCCTTCCGGGGCATCCCGTTCCTGCCGCATCAGATCGAGCGCCCATTCACGGGCATTGGCATTCACGCTCATGAAACCTTGCAGACGCCCTTTGCAATAGGCCATGTAGATGCGCTGGCCCTGGATGTAGTGCGGGCAGTATCGGCCCATGGAAAATCCCCGTTCTCCTCCCTGCCGCAGGATCCACGCGCTGTTGATCCGGGAAAGATCGGCCATGGGGAGAGGGCCCTCGGAGGCCAGGATCCTGACACCGCCGGCTTCGGCCTTGCGCAGCTTCCGCCGCAACTGCCGCCTGCCGGGGATGGCGAGTCTGAATGCACCCGGATCGATCAAGGCCTCGCGTGCGCATGGCAGAACCCGGAAGCCTGCCCTGCGCGCCACCACCGCCATGCGGGCATCGCATTTGTAGAGGCAGGGGATGCGTATTGAACGATGCGCGGCCTGCCTCAGCATTTCGAGCGCCTCCTGTGGCTTGCCTGCAAGCGGCGCGCGCAGGGCCACGAGGGTCTGGGGAAGGATGCCGACCATCAGATGGGCCCTGCCGATTCTGCGCGACAGCAGACTCTTGTCGCCCTGGCGCAGGAAGTGTGCCTCGGCAAAGGGGGCATTGTGGATCAGCCTGTTCACCTGGGCCGGAAGGGGTGCGCCCGGCTTGATGGGCGTCATTTCGAGCGCCTTTGCGTTCGGCCAGGGGCGGGCGCTCGGGCCAAGGGCCAGGATCGGCATCGCCAGAATGGCGGGAAGGGCGAAATAGATCAGCCTGTAGCCGATCGCCGCGGCCATGAGCGATTCCGGCGCCACTTGCGGAAGAAGCGAAATCAGGGTGATCTCGAAGGGCCCCATGCCGCCGGGCGTGCCCGACATCATGCCGATCCCGAAGGCGAGGAGAAAGGCGGGGAAGAATGCCGCAAAGCCGATATCGGCGGAGGCGGGCAGCAGGGCATGGAAAACCATGGCGGCGGCGAATGTATCAAGTGCGGTCAGGGCGATCATCGCCCGCATCGTCAGAAGGGTGGGCAGGCGCAGGCCGAGGAAGCCCATATCCGGCCGCTTCAGTGAAATCCACAGAACGGCCGCGCCGATTGCAAGGGCCGCAAGGCCCGCAAGGCCGGCCCCCGGAACATTGCCTGGCAGCAGAAGATGCGCGATCCCTGTCAGCCCCGCCCAGGCGAGCAGAAAGGAAAGGGCGACGATTGCCGAGAAGCGCATTGCCTGCCAGAAGCTCATCTCCGGAAGGAGGCGCCAGCGGATGAGGGTGCCGGTGAGAAGCCCGAATCCGATCGTCTGGGAGAGGGCGATGGCGGTGATGCCGGCGCGCCGGGCACTGCGCTCTCCCACACCCGTGCCGAGGGCGCGATGGAGCACGCCGTCATACCGCCCGATGGCCCAGAAGCTCACGGCCGTGGCCACCAGCGCACCGGCCCATTGCGGCAGGCTCACGGTATGAAAAAGGGCGAGGATCTCGGCCATGTCGAGGGCGCGCAGGCGCTCCTGAAACAGCAGGACGAAGCCCGTGGCAAGGGCGAGCATCAGCAGCTGCCTGCCGATCTGCCGGGATATGCCCGGCGCAAGGGCGGCGAGGGTAAAGGCTCTTCTTCTGCGCAAGGTCTGCTCCCTTCCTGCGGAGATCACGGATCTCGCTCAGGGGTAGCAGGGCCTGGTTTCGCGAAGGTTAACCCGCCATGTCCTTTCAATGAAAAATGAAAAAGGCGCGCCTTTCGTGGCGCGCCCTCATCCTTGCGGCTCGTGCCGTTCAGGCTTCCCCGAGCAGTTCCGCCTTCGCCTTCTTGAGGAATTCCCGGCGCTTGGCGCGGATTTCCTCTTCGCTGGCGAGCCCTTCCAGATCCTTCACGATCTTGGAGATCACGTCGTCATGCCCCGGTTCCTTCAGATCGGCGCGGATCACTTCGCGTACATATTCTTCCACCTCGTCGCCCGTCTTGCCCAGAAGCCCGGCGGCCCAGATGGCGAGATACCTGTCGGCCCGCGCCTCGGCCTTGAACTGCATTTCCTGATCATGGGCGAACTTGGCTTCGAAGGCGTTCTCGCGTTCGTCGAAAATATCCATCTGATCCTCTCCGGGCTGTTTGTGGCGTTACAGCTGATATGCCCATCCCGCCGCCGCAAGGCAATACCCGGCCGGAAAATCCTTCGGCGCCTCCGGTGCGGGAGAGTGCCGCAGCTTCAGCCGCACAGGCTTTTCTTGCGGCAGCCGGGGGCTTGCCGTATAGGCTCGGAGCGAATGGAGCGGGGCGGCACTCGGCCGCGCTGCCAGGTTGCATGAAGGAGCCGATGCGATGTCGCGGCGCAAGAAGATCTACGAAGGCAAGGCCAAGATCCTTTACGAGGGCCCCGAGCCCGGCACGCTGGTGCAGTATTTCAAGGATGACGCCACCGCCTACAATGCCGAGAAGAAGGCCGTGATCGATGGCAAGGGCGCGCTCAACAACCGCCTGAGCGAATTCTTCATGCAGGGGCTGACGGCGATCGGCGTGCCCAATCACTTCATCCGCCGCCTCAACATGCGCGAGCAGCTGATCCGCCAGGTCGAGATCATCCCGCTCGAGGTGATCGTGCGCAATTACGCCGCCGGTTCGATCTGCAAGCGCCTCGGGCTCGAGGAGGGCATGCACCTGCCGCGCCCGATCATCGAATTCTGCTACAAGGACGATGCGCTGGGCGATCCGCTGGTGAGCGAGGAGCATATCATCGCCTTCGGCTGGGCCAGCCAGCAGGATCTCGATGACATGGTGGCGCTGGCGCTCAGGGTCAATGATTTTCTCTCCGGGGTGATGCTGGCCGTCGGCATTCGTCTGGTGGATTTCAAGATCGAGATCGGCCGCATCTGGGATGGCGATTTCCACCGGCTGATCGTGGCCGACGAGATCAGCCCCGACAGCTGCCGCCTGTGGGATCTCGAAACCGGCCGCAAGCTCGACAAGGATGTGTTCCGCCGCGATCTCGGGGATCTGGCGGACGCCTATACGGAAGTGGCGCGCCGCCTCGGCGTGCTGCCGAAGAACGGACTGGGCGAAAGCCCGAAGCCGCGGCTGGTCAACTGAGGCGCGCAAACCGGGGCGCAGGACGGCATGCAGGACGGGGGAAGCAGGCTGATGAAGGCGATCGTGAAGGTTATGCTGAAGGAAGGGGTGCTCGATCCGCAGGGCGAGGCGATCCGCCATGCGCTGGGCACGCTCGGCTTCGGTGGGGTCGAGGGGGTGCGCCAGGGCAAGGTGATCGAGATCGCGCTTGCGGGCGAGGATCGCGAGAAGGCGCGCGCCGAGGTGGAGGCGATGTGCGAGAAGCTGCTCGCCAACACGGTGATCGAGCGCTACGAGATCGAGGTGGAATGATGCACGCGGGCGTGATCGAATTCCCCGGTTCGAACTGCGATCGCGATCTGGCGGTGGCGTTCGAGGCGGTGGGCGCGCGCGTCAGCCGGATCTGGCACAAGGATACGGGCCTGCCCGCGGGGCTTGACGTCATCGGTATTCCCGGCGGCTTTTCCTTCGGCGATTACCTGCGCTGCGGCGCCATCGCCGCGCGCTCGCCGGTTTCCCGGGCGATCGTGGATTTCGCCAATGCGGGCGGCTATGTGATCGGGATCTGCAACGGCTTCCAGGTGCTGACGGAAACCGGCCTGCTGCCCGGCGCGCTGATGCGCAACGCGGGGCTGAAATTCGTCTGCAAGCCGGTGGGCCTGAAGGTGGTAACGGCCGATAGCGCCTTCACCTCGCGCTATGAGCAGGGCGCGGAGATCACCATCCCCGTTGCCCATCACGATGGCAATTACACCGCCGATCCCGAGACCCTGGCCCGCCTGCGCGGCGAGGGCCGGATCGCTTTCACCTATGTGGAAAATCCGAACGGATCGCTTGCCGACATAGCCGGGATCCTGAGCGAGAACCGGCGGGTTCTCGGCATGATGCCGCACCCCGAGCGCGCCGCCGATCCGGCCCATGGCGGCACCGACGGCCTTGCGCTTTTCAAGGGGCTCGAGGCGGTTCTGGAACCGGCCTGAGCGCCGCTTTCGCCCGAGGGCGGGGAATTTTCCCCCGCATGGCGCGGATGGCGTGCGCCGCCCGGCCGCATGGCTGAAATTGGCCGATTACTGCCGGCGCAGAGGCAATGATCCGCCCGCTGCTTGAGGCGCGGGGGGTTACGGCATAGATTCGCCTCATGAAGGATGATGAGAAGCATCAGGGCGCCGAAGGCAATGCCAGCGGTGGCCAGACGGGCGCCGGGGGCGGGGAGAATGCTGCGCGCCGGCGCAGGCGCTGGCTGCTTCGCCTCTTCGTGCCCGCCTTCGTGATACTCGCCATTGCCCTGATCTATGTTTCCAATCTCTGGCTGACCGAACGTTTCAACGAAACCACGCGCAACCGCGCCAATCTGCGCCTTGCGCTCTATACCGGCAACCTTCTGAGCGAACTCAAGCGAAGCTCCATCGTGCCCAGGCTCCTGGCGCGCGATCCGGCGCTCATCGGGGCGCTGAACTCGGGGGATTTCTCGCAAAGCTCCAGCCGCCTGATCGAATATCTGGATGAAATCGGGGTCAAATCCCTCATGCTGCTCGATCAGAGCGGGCGGGTCGTTGCCGCCTCGGACCGCAATCTCCTCGGTGCCGTCTTCAGGAATTCCCCCTTCTTCATCGAGGCCCTGCGCGGCAACGATACGGTTTTCACCGTCAGCGAAGGCCAGAGCGGCGGGCTTGATTTCGCCTATTCGCGCAAGATGGAGGTATCGGGGAAATCGATCGGCGTCATCGTCGCCATGGTGGATCTGGGGCAGTTCGAAAGCGCTTGGGCGGGCATCTCGGATGCGGTGATGGTGACCGACAGCGAAGGGCGGATCATTCTATCGACCGAGCCCAAATGGCGCGGCCTGAAGGAAGAGGAGGCGCTTGCCCTGCGCTCTCCGCCCTCGGCGATCCAGCGCGCCATACAGGCAACGACCGATTGGGCGATGCCGCCGGCGGATGCCTATATCAGCGGCAAGGCGCTGATGCGCCAGGAAAAGCGGATCCCCTTCCGGGGCTGGACGATCACCTCCTTCACCAATTACGCCTCGGTGCGCGAGCGGGTGAATGCCGTGCTGGCGCTCGAGATCATGGCCTTTGCCGTGCTGATCGCGATGGGGTTCTACCTGATGTCGCGTCGGGCGGTTTCGCGTTCGCGCATCTTCCAGCGCGAATCTGCGGAACTGCGCGCGCTCAACCAGCGCCTGCAGCAGGAGATCGCCGAGCGCAAGCGGGCGGAAAAGCATCTCGAGGTGGCCGAGCAGAGCCTGGCGCAAAGCTCGAAGCTGGCGGCGCTGGGGGAGATGTCGGCGGCTGTCAGCCACGAGCTCAACCAGCCGCTCGCGGCGATGAAGACATATCTCGCCGGCGCGCGCCTGCTGCTGCGGCGCAAGCGCGCGGAGGAGGCGGTTTCCGCCTTCCATCGCATCGATGATCTGATCGAGCGCATGGGTGCCATCACCCGCCAGCTCAAGAGCTATGCCCGCAAGGGCAGCGATCAGCTGGAGCCATTGGACGCGCGCCATGCGGTGGATGGCGCGATTGCCATGATGGAGCCGCAGCTGCGCCAGCGCAACGTGAAGATCACCCGCACCCTGCCGCGCGAGCCGGTGATCGTGCTGGCCGATCGCGTGCGCCTCGAGCAGGTGATCGTCAATCTCCTGCGCAACGCGCTCGATGCCACCAAGGGGGTGAAGGATCCGCAGGTGGACATCCTGCTCGCCAGGGGCGACATGGCCACCATCTCGGTGCGCGACAACGGCACCGGCATCGAAAATCTCGAAAGCCTGTTCGAGCCCTTCTACACCACCAAGCAGCCCGGTGACGGCGTCGGCCTCGGCCTTGCCATCTCCTCCGGGATCGTGAACGATTTCGGCGGCAGGCTGACGGCGCGCAACGCGCAGGGCGGCGGGGCCCTGTTCGAGGTGACCCTTCCCCTCGCGGGCGAGGCGGAGGGAGAGGAAGGCGCAGGCGGCATGCAGGCGGCGGAGTGAGGGGATGCGTTCGCTTGCGGGCGGGAAATCCGGATTTCGGGACTGACGAAACGAAGTGGGGGAAATGATATGGCCCAGGCCATGAAGATCGCGATCATTGACGACGAGCAGGACATGCGCCAGTCCATCAGCCAGTGGCTGGCGCTTTCGGGCTTCGAAACCGAAACATTCGCCAGCGCCGAGGAGGCGCTGAAGGCGCTCGGGCCGGAGTATCCCGGCGCCGTGGTGAGCGATATCAAGATGCCCGGCATGGACGGCATGACCTTCCTCAAGCGCCTCATGGGCATCGATCGCAACCTGCCGGTGATCATGATCACCGGCCACGGCGATGTGCCGATGGCGGTGGAGGCGATGCGGGTCGGGGCCTTCGATTTTCTCGAAAAGCCCTTCAACCCCGATCAGATGACGGCCCTTGCCAAGAAGGCGACCCAGGCCCGCAGGCTGACGCTCGACAACCGGGCGCTCAGGCGCGAGCTTGGCGATGGCACGGTGATCATGAAGAAGCTGATCGGCACATCGCCGGCGATGGAACGGCTGCGCGAGGATATCCTCGATCTCGGTCAGGCCGATGGCCATGTGCTGATCGATGGCGAGACCGGCACCGGCAAGACCCTCGTCGCCCATGCGCTCCACGCCGCCGGCGCGCGGGCGGGAAAGCCCTTCGCGCTGATCTCCTGCGCGGCCTACGAGGAGGAGGAGCTTGCCCGCCGCCTGTTCGGCCCGGTGCTTGACGGCTCCTGTATTCCCATGGTCGAGGAGGCGCGCGGCGGCACGCTGGTGCTGGAGGATGTCGATGCGCTCCCGCCTCAGCTTCAGGCCCGCCTTCTCACCTGGATCAACGATCAGGGAACCCCGCCC
>JALVEX010000317.1 GCA_027030435.1 Paracoccaceae bacterium | reverse complement strand
CTTCTTCAGGATGCGGGTGGAATAGAGCACGTCATCGCCCCGAAGCGCGCCGCCCAGAAGCGCGCGGATGCGGGCGCGCTTTTCCTCCACCTCGTCGCGGCTCGTGCCATGCACCATGGCAAAAAGATTGTAGGGCCAGGCGGGCAGCGCGCGCGGGCGCAAGTAGCAGTGGCTGACGAAATCGAGCGCGCCCACCTTCGCGCCCAGCGCCTCGGCCTCCCCATCCGCCACATCCCAGACGGTCATGCCATTGGCCTTCATGCCGAGCGCGTAGTGATTGGGGGCGATGGCGATGCGCCGGATGATGCCGCGCGCCTGCATGGCCTGCATCCGTGCGATCACCTCGCTCTCGCCAAGGCCGAGGCTTTCGGCCACGGCGGCGTAAGGGGCGGGCACCAGCGGCAGGCCGCCTTGCGTGGCGGCGATTATACGGCGGTCGGTCTCGTCGATCTGCATTGCCTCGCCTGCCCTTTCGGCCCTCGCCTCTTCGCCGTTCATGCGGCCACCCGGAAGCGGATGAAGAATTCCTTCAGCTTCGGGAACCGCAGCACCTCGATGCCGGTTTCCTCTTCGATCAGATCGGCCACGGCGGCGATGGCCTCTTCGGTTTCGGTGGCCAGCACGAACCACATGTTCAGCCGGTGATCGCGCTCATAGTTATGCGCCACTTCCGGGTGCGCATTGACTTTGGTCACGACCTCACCAAAACGCGCGCGCGGCACCTCCATCGCGCAGAGGCAGAAGGCGCCGCCCATGGCGGCGGCGTCCAGGAAGGGGCCGAAACGGGTGATGACGCGCGCCTCCTTGAGCCGTGCGAGCCGCGCGATCAGCTCCGCCTCGCCGATGCCGAGCGCGCGGGCGGCATCCGCAAAGGGGCGCGGGGTGAGGGGAAAGCCCTCCTGGAGCGCATTGAGGATGGCGCGGTCGGTCTCGTCAAGCGCCGGAGGCACGGGGCTTTGCCGGCTCATTCCGCCGCCTCCTTCATGGGCTTGATCAGGGCGCCCGTCTGCTTGAAGCAGCGGGTCGAGAACAGCACGGCGTGGGGGGCCGCGGTCAGCTCGGGGATGGCGGCGCGGGCCTCTTCCAGCACGCCCAGCGCCTCATCGCGCGAACGCCCGTGGATCATGTTGTAGAGCCGGTAGGGCCACACGCCCTCCACCGGGCGGCGCTCGTAGCACAGCGTCACCCCCGGCACGGCGGCGAGGCGGGGGCCGATATCGGCGGTGATCCCGGGGGCGAGATCCCACACCACCATCGCATTGGCGCGCCAGCCGAGCGCCCGGTGGCGTACGATCACACCGAGGCGGGTGATCACCCCCATGTCAAGATGCGCCTTGATGCGGCCGATCACATCGGCTTCCTCGCGCCCGAGCCGGCGCGCGAGAGCATCATACGGCCGCGCCACGGGCTCAAGCCCCGTGGACAGCGCCTGCAGGATCGCGCGGTCACCCTCGAGGAGGCGGATACGGGCGGGATCGGGGGCGGGATCGGCAGGCGCGGGGCGCACCCCCTGCCCGGCAAGGCCGCCCGATAGGCGGAAGCCGAGATCGATGTTGAACGGGCGCACCAGCGGCAGATCGAGCACCATCAGGCCCGATTCCGCCTCGATCCGCGCCAGCGTTTCATCCACATGGGCGCGGTCCGGCCCGGTGGCCACGAACCACAGATTCCAGTGGTTCTCGCGCAGATAGGAATGGTTGATGCCGCTGATGCGGCTCACCAGCGCCGCCACCTCCTCGATGCGCGCATCCGGGACCGCCACCGCCGCCAATGTGCTGGCCGAGACGATATTGGGCACGATGGTGCCGCCGATACGGCTGATCATGCCCCGCCCGATCAGATCCTTCATGCGGCTCAGCACCTCGTTCTCGCCGATCCCGAGCGCCTCGCCGATACGCGCAAAGGGATAGGAGCAGAGCGGAAAATCGCGCTGCCATTCATCGAGCAGCCTCTGATCGGTTTCGTCCAATGCGCGTTGCATCCTCAAAGCCCCGTTCTGTGGGCGCGCGCGGTGAAGAAGATGCCCGACGGGCTCTCGGCCGCGATCTCGCCCAGTTTCTCGAATGTGTGGGTGTCGTAGATTTCCACCCGGTTTTCATCGCGCACCGAGATCCACAGCTCGGCCCCGCGCGGCGCGAATTCCATGTGCAGCACGGCCGGCCCCGGGCGGAACTGATGAATGACCTTTTTCGTAACCGTATCAATCACCTGAACGGTATCGTTGAGGGGATGCGCGAAGTTCACCCAGACCTGCCGCCCGTCCGGCCGCGCGATGGCAAACACCGGCTGGCCGTGGGTGGGGGTGCGGGCCACCTCCTGGAGGCTGCGCCGATCCACCCAGAGCACCTCGTGCAGCCCCACCGCCGGCAGCACGAACAGATCGCCCGCCAGCGCCCAGCCCTCGAGATGGGGCATCTTGTAGACGGGGAGCTTTTCGTCATGCGCGGCGTAGCCCGGCAGGAAGGGGCGCGGCGCGGGCGGCTCCTGCCACAGATCCAGAGCGGTCAGGTGATCCTCGCCGAACAGGCCGGCAATATAGGTGCGGCCGTCGGGGGTGATCAGGCCGTCATAGGGGCGATCGCCGATGCCGGTGATCTTCGTGATCTTCGGCGCCGGGCCGGCCGAGAAATCGGCGATCCAGATTTCGCCCCTGTCCCAGAGCGAAAAGACGAAGCGGCGCCCCGGCGCGTCCACGAGGCCGACGGTTTTCGCCCCGGTGGGGATATCGGCCACCTGGGCGAGCGTATCGGCATCGAACACCCGCACCCCGCCTGGCTCGTAATTGGAAACGGCGATCAGGCGGCCGTCATCGGAGATCGCGCCGCCGATGGAATTGCCCGCCTGCATCACCCGGCGAACGATCTTCTGCGCGAGGATATCGACCTTGGTCAACCCGCCATCGCGGCCGAAGACATAGGCGAAACGCTCGTCGGGGGAATAGACGAGCGAGGCGTGCGAGAGATCGCCAAGCCCGGTGATGCGCCCGATGGCCGCGCGTTCGGAGCGATCCACCACGAGGAGCGAGCCGCTGGCGCGCTCCACCACGAGGCCGAGATCGCCGGAGGCGCGCGGGGGCGGGCAATCGGAGCCGGCCAGCGCGGGCGCGGCAAGGGCGAGGGCGAGGAAGAATGAAAGAAAGGCCGCAATCGGCTTCGCCAACAGATTCATTGCCGCTTTCCTCCATCAAGCAGATATTGCGCGATCCAGCGCGCGTCCTCTTCGCTCAGGAGCGGGCGCCAGGGGGGCATGGGCGTGCCCGGCACGCCATCGAGGATGATCCCCGCGAGCCCCTCGCGATCCTGCCCAGCAAGGGCGCTGGCGCGGATATCGGGGCCGAGGCCGCCCTTAAGCGTCATTCCGTGGCAGGAGCCGCAATCCTGACGCACGAGGCGCTCGAGCTCGACCGCGCGCCCGGGCGCGATTCCCCCCGTGATTTCCCCGCCGCTTCCGGCCATTGCCGGCAGGGCCAGCAGCGCCGCGCCCAGAAGCGCCGGGATGCCCCGCATCTCACGCATGGGCCGCCACCCCGAGACGGGGCGCGGCTTTCGCGAGCAGCTCTTCCACCGCCTCCGCGCCATCCTGCGAAGCGCCATGGAGCCCGGCCACCTCGCCGATGATGAACAGCACCGGCCCATCGGGGGAAGCGCGCTGCACGGCAGCGGCCACATGGGCGAGATCGGAAATGATGCGGGCTTCGCGCGGGGTTGTCGCCGCGGCGACGGCGAGCACGGGCGTTTGCGGCGCGCGGCCGCGCGCGATCAGGCGCAGGGCGATTTCGGCCATGTTCGCGCACCCCATGTAAACAACGAGCGTGGTATCGGGATCGGCGAGCGATTCCCAATCGAGATCGAGCGGACGGCCCGCCATGCGGTGGCCCGTCACGTAGCGCACGCCGCTTGCCAGCCCGCGATGTGTGAGGGGCACGCCGGCGGAGGCCGCCGCCCCCTGGGCTGCGGTGATACCGGGGCAGACATCCACCGCGATTCCATGCTCGCGCAGATGCGCCGCCTCCTCCGAGCCGCGCCCGAAGATGAAGGGATCACCCCCCTTGAGGCGCACCACATCGAGCCCCTCGAGCGCCAGTTCGCACAGAATTTCATTGATCCGCTGCTGCGGCACGCTGTGGCAGCCGGGCGCCTTGCCCACCGCCACCATGCGCGCGCCTTCGGGCGCCAGCGCGAGGATTTCGCGCGATACCAGGCGGTCATGCACGATCGCATCCGCGCTCTCGATCAGCCGCAGGGCCTTCAGCGTCAGCAATTCGGGATCGCCCGGCCCCGCGCCCACAAGATGCACCTGCCCCGTTTTCCTCATCGCGCCGATTCCGTTTTCATGATCCGTTTCATTCTCCGGCAGGAAACCGGGGGCGGGCGTGCCGCCCCCGGCCGTGAGTGGCCGGCGTCAGTAGACGTCGGACCGGGTGTTGTAGACGTTGAACTTGCCGGTGGGCGTGACCAGGCGCGGATCCTTGATCACGTGCTTGAGCTTCAGCGTCTTGTCGTCCACCACGACGATGGCGGAGGGCTTGTCCTTGGCGTTCCAGACCGAGAACCAGATCTCGCTCCCGTCCTTGTTGAACTCGCCCTGCACCACGCGCGGCTGGCCTTCCTCGATGCCGGACCATTCGGCGATCGGCAGCGTTGTGAAGGAAGGTTCGTCCTGCGCCAGATCGGCGATGTTGAACACCGCGACCGAACCGGAAAGCTCCGGATCCGGGTTGAGCGGCGCATCCACATAGAGGTGTTCGGATTTCGGATGCGATTTCACGAACAGCGCGCCGCCGCCGAGGCCGTCGAAGGTCTGCACGACCTTCCAGGCCTGATCCGGGTGGCCTTCGGGATCGGTGCCGATCAGGCTGATGGTTTCATCGCCCAGATGCGATGTCACCCAGACCGGGCCGTAGGTGGGATGGACGATGTTGGCCCCCCGCCCCGGGTGCGGCTTCACGCCCCCCGTTTCGACAACCTTGACCAGCTTGTCTTCCTTGGTATCGACGATCGCCACCTTGTCGCGCGCGTTGGCGGCCACGAGGAAATAGCGCCCGGTGCGATCGAACCCGCCATCATGCAGGAAACGTTCGGCCGGAATTTCGGTGACCTTGAGGTTGGTGATATCGGAATAGTCGATCATCAGCACCTTGCCGGTTTCCTTCACGTTCACCACGAATTCCGGCTTGAAATGCGAGGCGACGATCGAGGCGACCCGGGGCTCGGGGTGATAGACCTGCTCGTCTTCCGTCATGCCGCGGGTGCTTTCGACCTTGAGCGGCTCGAGCGTATCGCCATCCATGATCACGTATTGCGGCGGCCAGTAGGCCCCGGCGATGGCGTATTTGTCCTCGAAGCCGGGGAACTTTGAGGTTTCCACCGAGCGTGCCTCGGAGCCGATCTTGACTTCGGCAACGGTCTGCGGCGGATCCATCCACAGATCGATCATGTTGACCTTGGCATCGCGCCCGATCACGAAAAGATAGCGCCCGGAGGCCGAGATGCGACTGATGTGCACCGCATAGCCGGTATCGATCACCGCCCGGATCTCGTAGGTGTTGCCATCGATGAGGGCAACCTGGCCCGTATCGCGCAGCGTTACCGAGAACAGGTTGTCGATATCGATATCGTTCATCTTCTTCGTGGGGCGATCGGCCGGCTTGACGAAAAGATGCCAGCTCTTGCGGATCTTCGGCATGCCGAATTCCGGCGGCTGGGGCGGCTCGACCATCACGTAGCGCGCCATGAGATTGACTTCGTCAGGGGTAAGCTCGCCCGACGTGCCCCAGTTGGGCATGCCGGCCGGGGAGCCGTAGGTGATGAAATCATGTGCGCCCTCGAAGCCGAGCTCATGGGTCACGTCGGTGGTGAGCGCGGGGCCTGTCGCGCCGTGGCGCAGAACGCCGTGGCAGCCGGCGCAACGCTCGAAGAATATCTCCTTGGCCCTGGCGAATTCATCTGCCGTCATGATCGGATCGGTAGGCTTCATGCCCGGCACCTCGACACCGAGCTTTTCAAGCGTGTTGGCGGCGGGATCGTAGCCCGATTTGGATTGCGCCGAGGCCGCACCGGCGAGGCCCAGGGCCATCGTGGCGGCCAGGGCCATCGACGTGCCGGCCAGAAGGCGGGGCGTTTGTCTGGCTTTTCTGTCTTCCATGGGGAGAATCTCCATTGCGCTGGTGAGGCTGGCTTCAGCCTGCCCGCGCACCGGGTGGAATACCTTGACTTTTGTTAAGGGAAGCGCCGGCATGCCGCGCCGGCCCGCAATCTGCGCGCAATCTTCCTTCTCAGAATTGCCGGGCAATTGACTTTCGTTAAGGCGGGTGCCTGGCCATCGGGCAATCATTACCCCACCCAACAACGCGGCGCAAAGGAGAGCGCGATGCGAGACGTCATGACCAAAACCATGGCCCGCAACATATTCTATGGCGGGTCACTGTTCTTCATATTGATCTTCGTGGCTCTGAGCGTGCACAGCCACTATTACATCGTCAACAAATCGACAGATACGGCAGGCCTCACCGAAAGTGTCAGGGCCGGCAAGCGGGTGTGGGAGAGACACGCCTGCATCAACTGCCACACCATCCTCGGCGAAGGCGCCTATTTCGCCCCCGAACTGGGCAATGTGATGGTGCGCTGGGGTGTTCAGGATGATCCGGAAGCGGCCTTCGATACCCTCAAGGCCTGGATGGAATCCCAGCCCTCCGGCATCGAGGGGCGGCGGCAGATGCCGCAGTTCAACCTCTCCGACGAGGACATCCGCAATCTTGCCGATTTCCTGCTCTGGACGAGCAGGATCAATACCCAGGGCTGGCCGCCCAATGACGCCGGCTAAGGAGGTGAACCGATGAAATATCAGACACAGAAAATCGCCCATGCGTATTTCGTGGTGGCCTTGATCCTGTTTGCGGTTCAGGTCACGATGGGGCTTCTGCTGGCGTGGGTCTATATCTATCCCAACACGCTTTCCGAAACCCTGCCCTTCAACATCTTGCGCATGCTGCACACCAACAGCCTCGTCGTGTGGCTGATCACCGGCTTCATGGGGGCGGCCTATTTCCTGATCCCGGAGGAAGCGGAGCGCGAGATCCACTCGCCGACGCTCGCCTATGTGCAGCTCGCCATCCTGCTGATCGGCACCGCCGGCGTGGTGGTGACCTATACCTTCAATCTGTTTGACGGAAACTGGCTTCTCGGCAAGGAGGGGCGCGAATTCCTCGAACAGCCCAAATGGGTGAAGGCGGGGATCGTCGTGGCGGCGCTGATCTTCCTCTACAACGTCACCATGACGGTGCTGAAGGGGCGCAAGACGGCGATCACCAACATCCTGCTTCTGGGCCTCTGGGGGCTTGCGCTCCTGTTCCTGTTCGCTTTCTACGATCCGGCAAACCTCAGCCTCGACAAGCAATACTGGTGGTATGTGGTGCACCTCTGGGTGGAAGGCGTGTGGGAGCTGATCATGGCCTCCATCCTCGCCTATCTCATGCTCAAGCTCACCGGGGTTGACCGCGAGGTGGTGGAGAAATGGCTCTACATCATCGCCGCCCTCTCGCTGTTTTCGGGCATCCTCGGCACCGGCCACCATTACTACTGGATCGGCACGCCGGGCTACTGGCAGTGGATAGGCTCGATCTTCTCCTCGCTCGAGGTGATCCCCTTCTTCGCCATGATGAGCTTTGCCTTCATCATGGTCTGGAAGGGGCGGCGCGATCACCCCAACAAGGCGGCGCTCCTGTGGAGCCTCGGCTGCGCCACGCTGGCCTTCTTCGGCGCCGGCGTGTGGGGCTTCATGCACACGCTCCACGGCGTCAATTACTACAGCCACGGCACGCAGATCACCGCCGCGCATGGTCACCTCGCCTTCTACGGCGCCTATGTGTGCCTCAACCTTGCGATGTTCACCTATGCCATGCCGATCCTGAAGGGCCGCGATCCCTACAACCAGGTGCTCAACATGGCGAGCTTCTGGCTGATGTCGGGCGGGGTGGTGTTCATGACCTTCGTGCTCACCTTCGCCGGCGCCATCCAGACGCATATGCAACGTGTTCTGGGCGAATATTACATGGATGTGCAGGAAGGCCTCTGGCTCTTCTACGCCATGCGCTTCGGCGCCGGGATCGCCGTGGTGCTCGGGGCCTATCTCTACATCTACGCGGTGCTGATGCCCCGGCGCGAGGTCATCGCGCCTGCCGGCACTCCGGCCGAATAGGGAGAAGGCATGATGCCGATGGATGGCACGATGAAAGCAAAGGAGGGGGCGGCAGGCGCCCCCTTCTACCTGCCCCAGGCGGATGAATGCGAGATCTTCGCCGCCGCCCACGCCAACGGCCTGCCGATGCTGCTCAAGGGCCCCACCGGCTGCGGCAAGACGCGCTTCGTCTCCCACATGGCGGCGCGGCTCGGGCGCAGGCTCTACACGGTCGCCTGCCATGATGATCTCTCGGCCGCCGATCTGATCGGCCGCTACCTCCTGAAGGGGGGCGAAACCGTCTGGGTGGATGGGCCGCTCACGCGCGCGGTGCGCGAGGGCGCGATTTGCTACCTCGACGAGGTGGTGGAGGCGCGAAAGGACGTGACGGTGGTGCTCCACCCGCTGACCGACGATCGCCGCATCCTGCCGATCGACCGCACCGGCGAAGAGCTCGAGGCCGCGCCGGGCTTCATGCTCGTCGCCTCCTACAACCCGGGCTACCAGAACATCCTGAAAACCCTGAAGCCCTCCACCCGCCAGCGCTTCATCTCGCTCGAGTTCGATTTCCCTGCCCCCGAGGTGGAAGTGGAGGTAGTT
>JALVEX010000316.1 GCA_027030435.1 Paracoccaceae bacterium | reverse complement strand
ATTCCGGGCTCGTAATCGTCAAGAAGCGCGTCATAGAGATCGCGGCCATCGGCGATCGCAGCCGCCTCCTCGCGCCTGAGCTTCACCACTTCGGCGAGCGTCGGCAGAAAGGCGGCCACGTCTTCGCTGGCGCGCGCCTCGGCCCAGATCCTTTGCGCGCGCGAGGTCAGGCGGGCGAGCGCCTCGGCGAGATCGGCGGGCACGCGGGTGTTGCGCCGGTAGCTGCGCCGGATCTGGCGCAGATTGGCGCGGCCCACGTCATCGAGCGCCGCTTCGTCGATCGAAGCCAGCCATTCGCCGATCCGGGGATCGGTGCGCCGCGCGTGCAGCACCGCCTCCATCGCCCCCGCTTCCTCGGCGCGCTGGGGCGCGGCGCCCTCGGGCATCACCGTTTCCTGATCCCAGCCAAGCCGCCCGGCGACCTGCCCGAGCGCCTCGCTTGTGCGCTGAAATGCCATCAGCGCCGCATATGCCTCTTGCGTATCCGCCATGCCTACCCCCTGATGCTCTGCGCCGGCGGGTAGCCGGCAAGGAAACGCGCGCGCAGGATCAGCACCCAGAGCAGGATCGCGCCGGCCTGATGGGTGAGCGCCGCATGGAGCTGCGCCGCGCTCATCACCGTAGCGATCCCGAGCAGCATCTGCAGCACAGCCATAGCCGCCACCAGATTGAACGCCCCGCGCACCGCGCGATTGCCGCTTTCGCGCGAGCGCCGCCAGACAATGAGCGCGAAGATCACCAGGAGATAGCCCACCATGCGGTGGATGAACTGCACCGTGGCCGGGTTTTCGAAGAAATTGCTCCACCAGGGTTCGTAATCGAGGATTTCATCGGGGATGAACCGGCCGTTCATCCAGGGCCAGTCGATATAGCCGCGCCCGGCGTCGATCCCCGCCACCAGCGCGCCCAGCAGGATCTGCACGAAGGCAAGATGCATGAGCCCCGTGCTCATGGAGAAGAGCTTTCGCTCGCGCATCCGCCGCGTCTGGAGGATTTCCGCCTCGCTGCGCCCGAGCATGAGGATATACCAGGCCGTCAGCCCGAGGATGACGAAGGCAATGCCAAGGTGGATCGCGAGCCGGTAGCTCGCCACGTCCACCATCCGCCCCGTGAGCCCGGAGCTGACCATCCACCAGCCGATCGCCCCCTGCACGCCGCCGAGCACGCCAAGGCCCAGGAGCCGGCCCGTCCAGCCAGGCGGGATGCGCTTCGTGAGCCAGAAGAACAGGAAGCCAACGGCCCAGACAAGCCCGATCACCCGACCAAGCTGGCGATGGCCCCATTCCCACCAGTAGATCGATTTGAATTCCGCGAGGCTCATGCCCTTGTTCACGAGCCTGAATTCGGGGATCTGCTGATAGGCCTCGAATTCGGCCTGCCAGGCGGCCTCGCTCATCGGCGGCAGGGCGCCTGTGATCGGCTTCCATTCGGTGATGGAAAGGCCGCTGTCGGTGAGGCGCGTGAGGCCGCCAACGAGGATCATCAGCGCCACCAGCGCGAAGATCGCCATAAGCCACAGCCGGATCGCCCGGC
The DNA here is from genome assembly GCA_027030435.1 of Paracoccaceae bacterium. Taxonomy (GTDB): domain Bacteria; phylum Pseudomonadota; class Alphaproteobacteria; order Rhodobacterales; family Rhodobacteraceae; genus WFVA01. Next base: position 724 of record JALVEX010000316.1, on the reverse strand, counting down.
GCGCGCCCTTTGGCGCGCGGTCGATCAGGCCGGGCCGGGGCGCCTTCACCGCATCGGGCGCGGCTTCGCCCACCTCCTCGAAAATGCTGCGTTTCTTCGCGCTCATCGCCTCTCCTCCTGTTCACGCGCCGGACGTTAGACCGCCCCCCCGCGCGCCGCAAGTCACTCCTCGCGCCCGCCGCGGGCCTTCCAGCGCACCATTTGCCGCAGGATGCCGTGCAAGAGCTGCACATCGGCGCGCGTGAGCGGCAGGCGGCTCCAGAGATTGCGGAGCACCAGCTTCATGCCCTCCGCCTTCTGCGGCGGGAAGAAGAGCCCAGCCTCCTCGAGCCGCGCCTCGTAATGCTCGGCGAGCTTCTCGATCTCGATGGCGCTGGCGAGATCGGTTTTCGCCATTTCCAACACCTCGGGCGGGGCCGCGCTTTCGCCCCGGCCCCATTCGTACGCCAGAAGCAGCACCGCTTGGGCGAGGTTGAGCGAGGGGAATTCAGGGTTCACCGGGATGCGGATCAGGGCATCGGCCCGCGCCACATCGGCGTTTTCCATCCCCGCGCGCTCCGGGCCGAACAGCACCGCCACCCGCTGGCCCGCGCCGATCATGGCGCGCGCGCGCTTCATGGCTTCCTCGGGGGTGAGCACGGGCTTGGTCAGTTCGCGCCGGCGCGCGGTGGTGGCCAGCACATGGGTGCAATCGGCAATCGCCTCGGGCAGGGTTTCGTGCACG